>CAMLEX010000750.1 GCA_946479055.1 uncultured Bacteroidota bacterium
GAGATCTGTGGTAGTGACTGGAGTTCAGACGTGTGCTCTTCCGATCTGGGCTGATAACAGGTGAAGTAGTTGTTGTATTTTTAGCTGGCGCAGCGGTTTTTGGTATAGGAGCTCCAACAGCAACATCACATCTGTGTCCGGGTTGACCATGTGCAGGATTTATACCGGGTGTTATAGGAGGAACTGCTGCAACAGGTGTACTGGCTGCGGTCTTAATAGCAGGCGCAGCTTGTACAGGCGAATTTATAAGTGTCGGATTCGGTGTTGCAGCTTTTACGGTCTGCGCAGGTCCAGGGGGCAATGGAGCTCCAACAGAAATATCACACCGGTGTCCGGGTTGTCCATGTGCCGGGTTTAGTTTAACTGTGGGGGTTGCCGATACAATATTTCCACCTGGTGCAGGAGCCGTTTGGGCTGGAGTAGCTGACGGTGTAAGTACAGGTAAAGAAATAGGTTTGGTGGCCATTGTTCCCGGACCACTTGCCTTTTTTTCTTCGCAGGAACTTAAGGCTGCAAAGCAAAAAACAAAGGCTATATAAAATATGTGTTTCATGGTGAGACTTTTGTGTCTATTAAAATACACAAGTATCTCAATAACTCAAAATAAACGGGCTGATTTGATAAATATTGCTCTGCCTGGCATTTACTGGCTGTTAGAAAAGAATGAAAGTTGTGAGCCAGCCAATAATAAAGTGAGTAATAAAATCATCATTTAGCGAAGTAATCAAGCTATTTGTCTAACAATGTCCCAATAGCCAATAGAGCAAAACAAATACTACAATAAAGCCAAGGCAGCCGCCTCCCCACTTATAAGCACCATATCCTGCTAGTAATGTTCTGAGCCAATTTCGCATACAAATTGTTTTAGATACCAGCAGTATTTAAAAAATTGTGCCAGAGAAAATGCGTTTTGGAATGGGCCTGCTTCGTTTATAACAAATAATTCAAAGCCCTTAATTAAGACAATGCCAGCGAGCCTTCGTTTAACTGATGCCGGTTATCAGGGTTTTCAGATCAAATGGATGCTAAACTTTATAGCTTACCCCTTCTAATGCCAGTTCAGTATTAGGAAATATTTCCCTTGCTTCTGCTTCAAATTCTTCCAACGTATCATATTTACTGCTGAAATGGCCAATCAGTAATTTTTTGTTTCCTGCTTTTTGTGCAATCAAAGCAGCTTGCCGGGTAGTAGAGTGAAAACGTAATTCTGCACGGTCGCGGAAATTATCAAGGTAAGTGGTCTCATGATAGATCATGTCCACGCCTTTAATATGAGGGATCATGTCTTCATTGTATTTTGTGTCCGCGCAGAATGCATATGATTTTCCACTTGGTGCGGCTTCTGTTAGCCATTCGTTTCTGATTACCTCGCCTGCACTGGAAACAAAATCTTCTCCTTCTTTCAATCTTTCATAAAAATGCAATGGGATATCGTTTTCCTTAACGGCATCCAAAATCAGCCTGCGGGGTTTCTTTTTTTCTGAAAAAACAAAGCCATAACATTCAATACGGTGATTGGTCCGAAAACATTTTACAGAAAATTTTTCATTGTCTATCAAGACACCTTCGTTGCGGATTGTATGAAAATGCAGGTCAAAGCATAGGGTTGTGTCAGCTACTTTCAGTTGTAGTTCTATCAATTGCTGTAAAGGAGCTGGCCCAATAATATGCAACTCCTGCTGACGGCCTAACAAACTAAAAGAACTAATAAGGCCAATAAGCCCGAAATAGTGATCGCCATGGAGGTGTGAGATAAAAATATGAGATATGCGGCTTCGACGAATCTTGTAATTGATCATTTGAATTTGAGTACCCTCTCCGCAGTCCACCAAAAAATTTAATCCATCCAGAGTTACTATCTGGCTGGTAGGGTGCCTGTCAAAAGCCGGTACGGCCGAGTTATTTCCAAGGATGGTGACTGCGAGCATAAGCTAAAATACGAAGTATGAGGTTTGTGACAAAAGATGAAAGTCGACAGAAAGAAGTTGACATTTGATATATGGCCGTTGACGGGGAGAAAGTTAGCAGATACCAATGATCACCTTTGAACTTCATTGTAACTCTGTAGCCGGTGAAATAAGTAACTCCTCCTGTTATGACTAACTGAAAAAATCAGGGATATCTTCGATTTAAGTCACTTTAAGGAGACAGGGGATCTTCATTCAGCAACTCTCTTTCAATATCTTCCATCTGTACAATGTCCCAGGCTTCGCTCTCGGTAGGCGTAACATTCATAAGCTTTAAAAGTTCATTTGTATCAAGAAATGCTTCCACCGGTTTTTGTACTTCGCAAATCACAAAAGATGCATTATTTTCATAGAAGAATTGCTGGATAGAAACTAGCTTTTCTGCCGCAGCTATATCCATACTCTGAATGTCTTTTAGAATGAGCACTATGTTTTTAACGTCATTTTGCAGGTAAGGAAGCAAACATGCACCCAGTTCTTCTGTCATAGTAGCAGATAACGAGTTGCCTGGCAGCGTGATGGCATGAAATCTTTCTTTGGTATCTATTTTGACCTTCATACAACTAAGTTTATCAACATTCCGTTT
Organism: uncultured Bacteroidota bacterium; assembly: GCA_946479055.1. The sequence continues at coordinate 2,554 of CAMLEX010000750.1, forward strand.
ATAATTACGGAGAACAAGGAACCAAATATATTTGTTAATATTGTAACACAACTAATTATCTATATGGATAATAATTTTTCAGCCCAGGTAAAAGAAATCATTTCGTTCAGCAGGGAGGAAGCTCTACGATTGGGAAATGATTTCATAGGCACCGAACATCTCTTGCTCGGATTAATCCGGGAAGGAGATAATACAGCCGTCCGCATATTAAAAAGTTTTAACGTTGATCTGTACGAGCTACGAAAGGAGATCGAGCTGGCAGTAAAAGATAAAACCGGTAAGAATATTGCGAATATCAATAGCCTTCCGTTAACAAAGCAAGCCGAGAAAGTAATACGGGTGACCGTTCTCGAAGCAAAGGCCTTAAAAAGCACAACGGTTGAAACCGAGCACCTGATGCTTTCCATTCTCAAAAACAAAGAAAATATTGCA
>CAMLEX010000751.1 GCA_946479055.1 uncultured Bacteroidota bacterium
ATAAACAAGTACCATCTCTATCATAGCGATGATGATCCCATTCAGGGCCATCAGCAATCCTATATAAGGTTCGGAAAGATGAAGATTTTTCTTTAAGTAAACAGGAAGATTGGTAAAGATTTGGAAGAAACAGCTGGCGAATAAAGCAGTTATAATAATGAAGATCATAAAAGTTTTATCCCGGAAAGCAGCAGTTGCAGGAGCTTCTTCCTGTATTGTATGCTGGTAAGTTTTTTTATTAACAGGCCTGAGAAAAATCAGCATTACAAAAGCTGCAATGATATTAGTAATGCCATCCACCCAAAATAATAATTCATAATTGATCTTTGCAAGAAAGCCACCAGTGGCACTTCCCACGGCCCATCCTAAATTAATGGCCAACCGGTTGAGTGCATAAGAACGGGTACGGTTTTCTTCTTTACTATAAAATGCAATGGCGGTGCTGTTGGCAGGACGAAATGCTTCACCAACAAAGCTTACCAGGAAAGTAAACAAACAGATCAAAGAATAACTTTTCATTTGCCCAAGCACAATGAAAAGAATGCCCCCGCCGATCAATGTGATCATTTGAACGGGATAATACCCGATTTTATCGGTAAGCTTGCCACCAATATACGCCCCGCAAAATGCACCTAAACCAAACAGACCAAAAACAACACCAGCCTGACCGACCGTATAACCCATTTTGGGACTTGTCAGGTATAAAGTCATAAAAGGAACTACCATCGTTCCACTACGGTTGATCAGCATGATCAATGATAATAACCATGTTGAATGTGATAACCCGGAATAAGCGTTTCGATATGTTTGTGCAGTGGCTTTCAGCATAAAAACGTGGCAAAGTTATCAGGGATAACAACAAACTATTTACCTTTTGTGTAGAAAGCTTAATTTTTTATTTTAGTTAGCCGGCTGATTGCTACTATCATCACCTGTTGCGACGCTCCGTTTATCGTTCTGTTCTTTGCTCGGCAATAGCGTCGCATCCGATAACTATCCGATTTACCCAGGGCAAAGCGAAGGATCGCAATTTTGTACGCCTTGTTTTCAGGAGGTCACGCCGCATTTGCCAGTTGTAACTTTCGCGGAGGGTTTTGCACACTTTCTGGCTTCATTTATTTTACTGATCTTGTCATGGTATCAGCATTTCGATCAATCATTATGAAATGAAGTGATGAACTCATCTTCCATTTTAATAAAATCCTGGTTGAGTATAGTCGTGATAGATCCTGCTTTTCCATTTCCTATAATGGTATCATCAACCTGGGTAACAGGCAAAAGCCTTTTGGTGGTGCTGGTCATAAACACTTCAGCGGCATCTTTGATCTCGTCTATATGCAATGTTCTTGTCTCAACCTTATATTTTTCTGCTGCCAGCTTCAGCACTTTCAACCGGGTAATGCCCCCCAAAATATTTTTGGCGGGTGTGATGATTTTTTCATCGCGGGTAACTACAAATACATTGGCTCGGGGAAATTCTGAAACAATTCCTTCGTGATGATATAATACATCTGCAGCTTTTTGATCTTTTACTTTTTGAAGCAACCACACACCCATGAGATAGTTGATTGATTTTGCCTCCGGCAGGTCACGTCGGTATTCATGAGTGATGACCTTTAACCCGGAATCATATTTTTCAGAAGCCGGAAACTGAATTCTCTGTTGGGTTATAATGAGATTAGGTTGTACCGGTTCGTAGCTATCCGGTGAATAACCTCCTGTCAGTATCATTCGTATGCCTGATTCAGGCATTTTATTTTTTTGGATCAATTCATGAATAATACTTTTTAATTCTTCCCTGGTTTGTTGGGGCTGCAAACGAAGCAGAGAAATAGAATTTAAAAAACGATTGAGGTAATCATCCAGGAAAACCGGGATATAATTTTTAATGCGAAAAAAATCAAAAGCTGCATAGCCCCGTTGAATAGAAAGATCGCTAACCTGCAATGTTGCTTTTTCTTCTTCCAAAAACTGGTTGTTTACAAATGCTATCATATTTATTTGCTACTATTAATTTTTAGTATCGGAATTACTTTGTTCAGCGGCAAAGCCATCTTCGTTATTAATGCGGATACCCATTCAAAAAAAGTCGTACGCCCCAGGGTGATTCATGAAAATACCAAACAGTAACTTACAAGGTTTATAAAAAGCTTACCAACTTATAAAAAAGTGGGAAACTTAGTATCAAAAAACCCCGCTTTTTTTGCGGGGTTTTTAAGATTTTATGCGTTTCGATTGATGCAATTGAGATCTTCAAATGCTACTTCCAGTCGTTTGATAAAGCTTACTTCACCATCACGCAACCATACACGGGGATCATAATATTTTTTGTTGGGTTTATCAGCTCCATCAGGATTACCAAGCTGGCCTTGCAAATAGGCTTCATTCTTTTTGTAATTACCCAATACACCTTCCCAGAATGCCCATTGCAGATCGGTGTCTAAATTCATTTTGATAGCGCCATAACCGATCGCTTCGCGGATCTGATGCTGCGGAGAACCACTGCCACCATGGAATACAAAGAACACTGGTTTTTTACCGGTCTTTAAATTCTTTTCAATATACACCTGGCTATTATCCAGTATTTCCGGGCGCAGTTCCACATTACCTGATTTATATACACCATGTACATTACCGAATGCAGCAGCAACAGTAAACAGACTTCCCACTTTGTTTAATTCTGTATAGGAATAGGCTACATGTTCCGGCTGTGTATATAATTTATCATTTTCTATATCACTATTATCAACGCCATCCTCTTCACCACCGGTAACACCTAACTCAATTTCAATTCCCATTCCCAATGGTTTCATACGTTTGAAGAATTCCACAGAAGTATGAATATTTTCTTCAATTGGTTCTTCACTAAGATCAAGCATGTGAGAACTAAAAAGTGGCTGACCTTTTTCTTTAAAATATTGTTCGCCTGCATCCAGCAAGCCACTGATCCAGGGTAACCATTTTTTTGCT
>CAMLEX010000752.1 GCA_946479055.1 uncultured Bacteroidota bacterium
TTTCATTCTTCTCTTTTTACGATAGGGTTTTTACTATAATATTAATGCCCGATGTTAGATATATAAGATTACCGGATAAAAATCTTAGGCTATTAACTATAAAACTAAAAACTTCAAAACTTATTTCCTAACCCAACTTGCCTACCATATTTCCCGGCACTACCCATTCATCAAATTCTTTTGGGGTTACATAGCCCAGCTTTACTGCCATTTCCTTCAACGTTGTTCCTTCTTTGTGTGCTTTCTGTGCTATCTCCGCTGCTTTGTAATAACCAATTTTAGTGTTTAAAGAAGTGACCAGCATCAGTGAATTATCAACATGCTTTTTTATATTGGCTTTGATAGGTTCTACACCTGCGGCACATTTATCATTGAAACTTACACAACCATCGCCGATCAATCTTGCACTATGCAAAAAGTTATAGATCATTACCGGCTTATATACATTCAATTCGAAATGTCCATTACTGCCGCCGATACTGATAGCAACATCATTGCCCATTACCTGTGCGGCTATCATGGTCAGCGCTTCACATTGAGTGGGGTTTACTTTTCCCGGCATGATAGACGAACCGGGTTCATTGTCAGGAATAAACAATTCGCCAATACCACTTCTTGGTCCGGATGAAAGCATGCGGATATCATTGGCGATTTTCATCAAACTAACTGCGATCATTTTCAATGCGCCGTGTGCTTCTACAATCGCATCATGTGCAGCCAATGCTTCAAATTTATTTTCAGCGGTTACAAATGGCAAGCCCGTCAGTTTAGCGATATGTTTCGCTACTTTGGCTGCATAGTTGGGGGGTGTATTAATACCCGTACCTACAGCGGTACCACCTAGGGCCAGCTCACTTAAATGCGGTAATGTATTTTTTATAGCTTTTAAGCCATGATCCAATTGCGAAACATAACCGCTGAATTCTTGCCCTACAGTAAGTGGCGTTGCATCCATAAAATGCGTCCGGCCAATCTTCACCACTTTCATGTATTGCTTACTCTTCTTTGCCAGTGTATCCCGCAATTTTTTTATACCCGGTATAGTAGTTTCAATCAGGATTTTATAGGCAGCAATATGCATGGCCGTAGGAAACGTATCGTTCGATGATTGTGATTTATTGACATCATCATTGGGATGAAGAAATTTTTCTTTGTCCGTCAGCTTACCTCCTTTTAATACATGACCACGGTAAGCCACTACTTCATTTACATTCATATTACTTTGTGTACCGCTTCCCGTTTGCCATACTACCAGGGGGAAATAATCGTCCAGCTTTCCTTCTATTATTTCATCACATACTTTGCCGATAAGAACAGCTTTATTTTTTTGCAATACACCCGCTTCCTGGTTGGTAATGGCCGCTGCTTTTTTCAGGTAAGCGAATGCCCGGATAATTTCTTTGGGCATTTTATTAATATCCTGCGCAATCTGGAAATTGTCAATGCTGCGTTGGGTTTGTGCACCGTAATACGCATCTACCGGTACTTTCACTTCGCCCATGGTGTCTTTTTCTATACGATAATCCATACAATATTATTTTGAGCCGCAAATGTAGGCAATTAGTGGTTTTTGATCGCTGGAAACCGGCCGCATAAAAGGGAAGCTCTGGGATTGCAATCAGGGGAAAATTCATTTAATCTTCTATAATATCATTTGTGTTTTTGATCTTTGAGGTATGGAAAAAGGAAAGCAACAGCCAAAATCTCCTTTAATTAGTTCTGTTGACCTGGCTAAGTTAATGGGAGCAGAAAATCTTGTACTAATTGATGCAAGAACAGGTCCCGATGCCAGGGAAAAATATAATGCTGAACATTTACGGGATGCACAGTATGTTGACCTGGAAAAAGATCTTTCCAGCAAGAGTGCTGATCCATCCAATGGCGGGCGACATCCATTGCCACCGTTTAAAGATTTTGCGGCGCTGCTGGGAAGGCTGGGTATTGAAAAAACAACACAGGTAGTTGTATACGACGATAAAGCGGGTGCCAATGCAGCCGCCCGTTTCTGGTGGATGTTAAAAGCAGCAGGCCATGAGCATATACAAGTACTTGATGGAGGATTAAAGGGAGCCGTTGAAGCAGGCCTACCTCTTACAAACATAATCCCGAATGAAGGAGCCCGCCCTCCATACCCGGCAGACAAATGGATATTACCAATTGTAAATGCTGATACAGTTGCAGGCGCAACTACTGATCCGCGTTCATTGGTTATTGATGTACGTGAAGCTTATCGTTATCGGGGAGAAAGCGAACCGATAGATTTGGTAGCAGGTCATATACCCGGAGCTGTCAATATCCCTTATACAGGCAACCTGGATTCGGATGGATATTTTCTTTCTGCTGATGAGCTTGCAAATAAATATAAAGAAGCTATCGGTGGTAACCGGAATCCCGGGCAGGTTATCGTTCATTGTGGTTCGGGAGTTACAGCCTGTCATACCTTGTTGGCAATGGAACAGGCTGGCATTCAAGTGCCCAAACTATATGTTGGTTCGTGGAGTGAGTGGTCAAGAACAGACAGGCCTGTTGCTGTAGGTGAATGAATCAGATTCTGTGATTGAATATTTTCATTTCCAGGAAAAGATTTTAATACATACTCTCTGCATAAATAATAGGTAGCTATTTCAGGTAGGGGTTATTTTTGTCCAATAATTATGGTACTTTTAATGTCACCTTTTCTTCCAATTCCAACCGAATAAACTCTTCTCCTTTCCTACTTTAAACCATAAGAATAAGCATTTATTTCTACCTCAATAGTTCAAAACTATATTGGTTTAATAATCGGCTATTATTTTTTAAGATGTAATTATAAAGTGTTTTATAGCTATCAACCTTTTTTGATAATAATAAAGCATAAACGTTTTAATCAGTATTCATTCTGCCTAAACCTTTATTATGAAATTTTTCTTTTCCTCCTTCTTAATTTACACCCTTTCTCTTCTTTTATCGATTAGCGTATCCGG
>CAMLEX010000753.1 GCA_946479055.1 uncultured Bacteroidota bacterium
TTTTTTAAATACGGTATTATTAGGTTACCAGGGCCCTGCGGTCAAGCTTTTGGAGAATCCCGTACGATGTACCCATTGCGGCAACAACTATTTGGCATGCATTAATTCAAAATACTTTTTTATGCAAGGTTACTTCTTATTGGGCACCGCTTTACTGCTGCTGTTTTCATGCAGCGCCGATAGGGCGAAAGTAAAACGAACTATTTTTTCAAAAACCACTATTGCTGAATCAGGAATTGATTTTAATAATAAGATTACAGAGGACGATTCAGTAAATCTTATTAATAATGAATATGCCTACATGGGAGGAGGTGTGGGTATAATAGATGTTAACAATGATGGTTTGCAGGACATTTTTTTTTCGGGAAACCAGGTGAGTTGCAGATTGTATTTGAATGAAGGAGACAATCACTTTAAAGATATAACAGCAAGTGCGGGTGTTTCGACGAATAGCTGGTGCACAGGAGTAAGTGTTGCAGATATTAATAATGATGGTTATCAGGATATCTATGTAAGTGTTTCCGGCGGGGTTGGGGGAAATGCCCGGAAAAATTTACTGTTTATTAATAACAAAAACATGACGTTCACAGAAAAGGCTGCTGAATATGGATTAGCCGATACCGGGTATTCAACACAGGCAGCGTTTCTGGATTTTGATAAAGATGGGGATTTGGATATGTACCTGGCAAATCATTTGTTGAAGGGTCCCAATCCAAATAATATAACAAAGAAAGATTTGAGTGGCAACTCAGTGTTGAACGATCATTTATATGTTAACGATGGCGTAAATAAAAATTTAGGGCATCCTGTTTTCAGGGATATTTCGGGGCAGGCTGGAATAAAAGAAGACGGTTATGGACTGGGAATTGTTGTAAGTGATTTTAATAGTGACGGGTGGCCGGATATGTATGTTGCCAATGATTATTTAAGTAATGACCATTTGTGGCTAAACAACAGGAACGGGACCTTTACTAATGTAATTGCTGCTGCTCTGAATCATCAGAGCTATAGCAGTATGGGCGTTGACGCAGCCGATATAAATAACGATGGCCTGACCGACATAACCAGCCTGGATATGTTGCCGGAATACAATCAACGTAAGAAAGAAATGTATTCATTTTTGAGTTACGAACGATATGAGATGGAACGCCTGGCAGGTTATGAGCCAGAGTTTATGCGCAATATGCTGCAGCTAAATAGAGGGAACCTGGAAATTGATGATACCATATTGCCGCGATTTAGCGAAATAGGGCAGTTGGCCGGCATTAGTGAAACCGACTGGAGTTGGAGTGTGCTGATGGCTGATTTTGATAATGATGGATGGAAAGATATGCATATCACGAACGGCTTAGGGCGTGATTTAATTAATGCAGATTTTGTTTTGTACAGGATGCAAACACCCGTGGATCCTGTTACTGGTGTGACCGGCAGAAAGAAAAAGCTTCAAAATGAATTAAATGCACTGGGGCAGGTTCCCTTGCAAAATTATTTATTCCGCAATAATCATGATCACACATTCGCCAATCAAAATGATATTTCAGGGATTGATGAGTTAGCCATTTCAAATGGCGCTGCCTATGCGGACCTGGACAATGATGGGGACCTGGACATAGTTGTTAATAATATCAATCAATCAGCGTCTTTATTCATTAATAATTCAAATACAAAACACCAGCCCGATTCATTACACAATTATTTGTCAATTGAACTTAGGGGAGATAGCCTTAACAGGAATGCTTTTGGCGCCAAACTTTATATTACCACCAACAATACTATGCAGTTTTTTGAACAAAGTCCTGTCAGGGGTTATGCTTCTACAGTGGACAAGAGGATTTTTGCAGGATTAGGTGGTGCAAATATGGCCGATATAAAAATAATCTGGCCGGATGGTAAGATAAGTTTGAGGAAAGCTGTGAGTGCAAATCAATTTCTTTCAATCAGCAGTGATAGTAGCAGTGAAGAAAAAAACAATGCGGTTTTGAATGCTGACCATTTGTTTACTGAGATATCCGGTACTGGCGGGCTTGAATTTAAACATCAGGAAACTTTTTTTAATGACTATCGTTTTCAAAGGTTATTGCCCCAAAAATATTCTCAATCAGGGCCATTTATTTCTGTCGCAGACATAAACAGGGACGGGCTGATGGATTTTTTCTGCGGAGGGGCTTTCAAACAGTCAGGTAAAATATTTATACAGCAATCGGGAGGTAAATTTCTAAATAAAGATTTAGTTACCGGCAACAAGTATGAAGAAGACATGGGCAGTGTTTTTTTTGATGCCAATGGAGATAAATATCCTGACTTATTTGTTACAAGCGGGAGTAGCGAATTTGGCGAAGGTTCAAAATTTTACAACCCACGATTATACATGAATGATGGAAAAGGAAATTTTATCTTAAATGAAAGTGCTATTCCATCTTTAGTGAATACAAGTGCCCAGGCAACCACCGATATTGACTTTGATGGAGATGGTGATCTGGACCTTTTCATAGGCGGAAGGGTTTCGAATCAATATCCATCAACTCCCAAAAGTTATATTCTTGAAAATAATAAAGGGATTTTTCGTGACGTCACCAATATTGTATGTCCCGCATTACAAAGAGCGGGCATGATTACGGCTGTTATTGCTGTCGATTTTGACAATGACAGGCAAAAAGATTTAATCGTTGCCGGAGAGTGGATGCCCATCCGGGGTTTTAAAAATACCGGCGGCCGTTTTAAAGAAGTGACAAATGAAACAGGATTATCTAATACTAACGGGATGTGGCGTAGCCTTGCGGCTGCTGATATTGACAATGATGGTGATATTGATTTTGTTGCCGGCAATTTAGGTACGAATTGTAAGTACCGTGTTTCGCCGCAAAAGCCGATGGTGCTTTATGCAAAAGATATCGATGGCAACGGAAGTATTGATCCGGTAATGGGGTACTATATTAAAGATAATGAATCAAAAAGCACAT
>CAMLEX010000754.1 GCA_946479055.1 uncultured Bacteroidota bacterium
CAAATGGTCCCGATAGCTATCGGGATGCTCGAAAATTTTTATGGCTCATTTCATAATAATTCGTTTTTTATTTATTGAATGATGAAACTTGCATTGGCCCTTTCTATTTCTATTGCTTTAATCCATGTATCAAACAGAGAGATATTTAGTTGTAGTTTTGCAGTTACAAGTTGATTTTGTGCATCCAATAGTTCGATAAAAAGCGCCTGGCCTTCTTTATACAGGCGGAACATATCATTGTAATATTTTTGGGAAGAAACTACCTGGGATTGTACCGCATTATATTCTGCAATGGCGGCCTTTAATAAATTAGCAGAGGTGGTTAGCTGTAATTTGAGTTGCTGTTCCACATAACTTGTTTGCGATTGCAGCACTTTCCCATCGGCTTCAGTCTGCTTGATTTTGTGTTTGTTTTTATTGCCGGAGAAAATATTCCACTCAAGCGATATGCCCGCCAGGTAGTAGAATGATTTGTCGTTCACTTTAAAATCAAATGCTTGTGTGCCAAGGTCAACAAAAGAATTTAGTTTAGGACGTTTGTACGATTTAGCGAGGGCAGTAATGTTGTGATTAATAGCAATAGCCTCCTTCAATTTTCCAAGTTCCTCCCTTTTGGCAACCGTGGTATCAGTTAAAAACACATCAACAGGAACAGCGGTAATGCTGTCTGTGATTATCTCCGTGTTCAAATCAGTATTCAACAGGAAATTGAAATACACCTTCGCATTATTCTGTGTTTGCTTCGCAGATTCAAGTAGTGCATTGTACTTGCTCACTTCATTATCGCTTCTTACAACTGCAGTCCGGTTTACTTTTTGATTATTAAATAGTGAAGTATTTACCCGCAGGTTTTCCTTTACAAGAGATAAAGCTGTTTTATAAATATTAACCGCTTCACCAGCCTGTAAATATTTGTACCAGGCATTTTTCACCTCTTTTACCAACTCTCTTTTATACAGGCTTATCTCAATTTGCTGCAAGCCGTATTGCTGTTTTTTTATTTTACGGTTGTATTCAATTTCCGCATTCAGAATAGGATATGTTGTTCTTATTTTGGCATCATAGAAATTGTCGGGGTTAAGCAATATGCTTTGGTTTTGCACTTGCGGAAAATTATTGACGCCGGTCATTTGATTAAGCGTTTTGTAAACAGGGTTTAATAAATCCCCAACAGGAAAGTCCACGGTGCGCCCGCCACCTGCAATAGTGTAGGCAGCATTAAATCCAACTGAGGGAAAGAATAATGACTTCGCTTCCTTTAAAGCATACAAACTTTTGGTAAGTAAGAATTGCTGTTGTTTGATTGTTTCATTGTTGTTTAATGCAGTTTGGATATAAGCATCTAAAGTGGTTTGTGCGTATGCTCCAATAACACGAAACAACAACAATGTGATAAAAACCTTTTTCATTTTAGTATTTTTTTGAACTATATTATTTTATTGAACATTGTTCATTAATGGAGAAAAAAAATTACTTCCCTTCTATTAATTTTAAAAACTCGTTATAAGCATCCGAAACGATAGTATCTGGATTCTTTAAAAGAACTCCTTTTGTACGAGCTCGTATTTCAAGACTGCATATGCCATGTACACAACTCCATACCAGGTATGAAAGCGGTTCCAGATTATGTCCTTTTAAATGCCCGGCCCCAATACATTCCTGCACTGTAGTTCGCAATACATCAAATGTTGCGGCACCCTCATCCCATTCTTTTGCCTGGATATCATTCAGAAACTCCATTGGTTCTTTTAAATTGAACATCAGGTCGTATTTATCGGGATTGTCCATTGCAAACTGGATATAGACCTTGCCCATTGCTTTTAACCGCTCCATTGGGTCTTTTACATTATACAACACCCTGAATTGCCCACCCAGTTCCGCAAAGCATTGCGTGTGCAGGGCGTGAAGAATGGCATTCTTATCTCTAAAATAAACATACACAGTACCGATACTGTAATCAATGGCATCAGCAATATTGCGGATGGTAGTCTGTTCTATACCTTTTTCCACAAACAACTTCATTGATGCTTTTAATATCAGGGTTTTCAGTTCTTCCTTTTCTCTTGCCTTACGTTCTGCACTGCTCATTGTTCGATAATTAGAGTGTAAAGAAAATGAACAATGTTCATTTCACAAAATAAATTTTCACTTTTAGGCTAAAAGTACCGCACATCTCGCCTTAACGGAGCTTGCTGTGGTTTTCATGAACCATATGATTACGTACAGCAACTACGTCACCGCCGTTTTCAAACAACGCTTTGAGTACTAGAGCTACTTCGTCTTCCAGCATAGTAAAAATTACTACAAACAGCCGCTCAGGCTGATTTAAACCGAGTCAACATCAGTGCAAAGCCCTTTTTAACTTCATTATCGAAGCTGTCCAGATAATTCTCTGTTGTACGTTTGTCGGTATGCCCCAGCGCCTCCTGAATGTGGAGTAAAATCTAATACTAAAAAAGAACTGGAAGTGCTGCCACATAACCAGTTCTCTAGCTTTTCAAAGGTTGTCTTTCACGGAAAAAATTTGTTTATAATTCAAGGGGCAAAACCGAAAAGTCTACTTAAAATGTAATACTCAGTATTTAAAGATTTATTTCCATGGGCAAGGAATAACACCGTTAGGTCTTTTTGCTCCCCTCAGTATCATTGATACTTCCCACGTATTAGGTTTTCTTGCCGCTTGGTTAAGTTTTGAAATTGTAATATCATAGCTCACGCCAAATTGAAGATTCTTATAAGCTAAACCGACGTATGGGATTATCGCATTATCGGACCAATACCATAACCCGCCTGTTACCAATGTTTCCGCCGCATCGCCTAAATAATATCCCAGGGCTGCGCCTACAGAAAAATATTTAGCCTCGGCCTGAAATTGGTATACACCATTTGCATTAAACACCAATTGTAGATCGGAAGAGCACACGTCTGAACTCCAGTCACTACCACAGATCTCG
>CAMLEX010000755.1 GCA_946479055.1 uncultured Bacteroidota bacterium
AAAATATGAACGGTTGTTAGTTTGCGACCAACCATCAGCCTCAAAGAGGCTGTCCTGCTTGCTGGAAAGGAAATTGGCACAGCAATCTTACTTTTTTGTTCCTTAACTTAACAATTTTGCGGAAACAAAATCACAAATAATGATTTCTTTCTCCTGGCTGAGATATGCAACGACATATTTCTTCTTGTAAGGAACACAGCGATAGTCAAGCCCTTTCCATCGCCTGTAGCCGCATGGCTTATGTTCTATTCTTTCATCAGAGAGCTTCTCAAAAAACTGAAAAGCATCATCTACAAATTTTTTTGCCGTCTGTGGCAATCCTTCGCCTTCGATAAAAAAGGCGATTTCCGCAACGGCAGTAGCAGCAGGCTCAAGAATGCTTACTTTCCTTTTGCCCATTTATCAATGAGTTTATAGGCATGTTTTTTTCCTGCGGCAAGAGAAAGCTTTTTAGCCGGTTGTATTTTTTTTGCAGCCAGTAATTGAAGCTTGTCATATTCCTTCTGTTCAATTACTACGAACTTCTTTTTATCGATTGTAAGAGTACCCATAATGATTCTTTATGATTTCAAATTTACAATAAAGTTCCGGCTAATTACTATGTGTACGGTTGTCCTCAGAGTTCAATAAATAAAAAATGTTGAACTTCTTCCCAGCTGGGTGTCCTCTTCCTTTCACAGGCGATGTCCCACAGCATAGCCAAACGATTGGCATGAACTTGCCGCAATACGGACAAATAATTCGTAAATTGGTGAACACCCTTTCATCTTTTCTTGCATTCACCATAAAAAACCACCACATCATGGAAAAAACAACCACTGAAGTCTATAAAAAAATTGACAACAATCTTTACAATGCGGATGGCGATATCTGGTGGAAACCGGATACAGTTTTACACCTGCTCAAAACTTCAGTCAATCCCTGGAGAGTAAGCTATATGCAAAACACGATTAAAAAATTGGGCATTGATCCATCTGGCAAATCCGCTTTGGAAGTAGGATCCGGTGGTGGAATATTAACGGAAGAGATTGCCAGAATGGGATTTACCACTACCGGTATTGAGCCCGCAGAAGAATCGATTCGCACAGCAGCCAACCATGCCAAAACAAGCGGTCTCAACATTCAATATGACCAGGGTACCGGTGAAAGCCTTCCTTATGCTGACGGCTCATTTGATTGTGTTTTTTGCTGCGATGTGCTGGAACACGTCCAGGATTTACCAAAAGTCATCGCTGAAATTTCCAGGGTTTTGAAACCAAACGGTGTGTTCTTCTATGATACATTGAACAGGACATTTATCAGCAAACTGGTGGGTATTAAAATATGGCAGGAATGGAAACGGTGGGCCTTCATGCCTTCTAATGTACACGTGTGGGAAATGTTCATTAAACCAACCGAGATCAAAGAACTTTTGGCAAAAAATAGTTTGGATTGGCAGGAACATAAAGGATCATCACCCAATGTTTCTATTCCAAAAATGTTGGGCTACCTGAGAAAAAGGGTGAAAGGTGAATGGACCTATGCGGACCTTGGTAAAAACTTCTGGTTGGTTGAAAGCAAGGATATGAATATTCTTTATGCAGGCTATGCGATAAAGAAATAATGAGGGAATTGCCGTGATTCGTATTTACTCCACGGGATATTATGTACAAGGTCAAAACTTCCACCCTGGCAGGCGGTCCCGATAAGAAGCACGCCGGGGTCGGTGTTTCTTTACCGGTTTTCCTTAGTGTTCCGAATTCAATAGTAAATAATACTTCTCCGCATAAGCTTGCGCCGATGCAGGTGTTCCCGAAAAAGCACCCCGTGGTCGGTGTACTGAGCTTGTCGAAGTATCTCCATCTCCACCGACCACACAATTGGTCAGGCGTCTATTTCAAGCTTATACCCTTTACCATGGACATTCGTAATCCTGGCGTTGGGCTCCTTTTCCAATTTTTTGCGGAGGCGGGAGATAAAAACATCAAGGCTCCTGGTTACAATAACTCCCTCGTTTTCCCACACTTCTTTTTGTAGCTTTTCACGGTCAAGGGTATTATTGGGAGATAGGGCAAGAAGATGCAACAGCTTCGACTCTTTATCGGTGAGATCGATTCGTTCATCACCAATTTCCAGGTATCGCTTGTCAGGGTGAAAAATAAAGTTGCCAATGCTAAGAACATTTTTTGAAACCGGCGCCATCTCCTCTTCACTGCTTGTATATCTCCTTTTCTTCAGGTAAGAATAAAGCGGCCAGGCCGAGAGCGATAATAACGCAATAGCCACTATCCAGGGCCTGCCCGGAATAGAGGGTGTTGATGGAGCAAAGCTGATGGAGATATAGTAACATCCCTGGGGCAAGGTTCTTCCGATGCAAGGCACAATAATGTTGCTATCAATATGAGACATTACAAAACTGTATACGATCTCGTTGCTGGTACATTCCACCACGTCGGCTGTGTAATCATCCGGCAACGACGATTGCCCGGCGGTTTCATTGATGATACGAAAGATGGAGTCGGGCTGAAGGGAAAGTAGGTTCTCAAAGTGTACCTCGAACTTATTGCCGGGTAATTGTTTTACGGGTAACACCCGTGAACGGGCATCACCGGCGCTCAATAGCAATTGGTGACCGATCATCCGGAGAGCCGTGTGGTACCTCGTCTGCTCCGGCATTTTTTCATCGCCTTTTCTGCTGGCATACACGGTGAAAAAAATAATCAGGGCGGCTAGCAACGGCAACAACAGGACTTTGTACTTCATCTTTAAAATTAAGTTTTTTGCCAGGGTTAAGGCATTGAAAAACAAAAAATTTACATTCGTTTACATTCATTTTACAAGACAAATTCAGTCGGAAGCTGCTGCCTGCACTATCATTGTGGCAAACAACCCTTCATGAAAAAAAAGAGTGTGCTTCTGCTGGCAATGCTTATCCTTCACGCCTTTTCATTTGGTCAGACAGTGAAACCATCC
>CAMLEX010000756.1 GCA_946479055.1 uncultured Bacteroidota bacterium
GTGATAAGTCTTACTATGGTTCCATGATACATTTTATGCGTAGTATTTACCAGGACAGTCTTTCAAAAGAAGGCTTTGAAGTGCGGCGGATGGTAAAAGTTCCAAACCTGGAAAAAGAAAGAGTAAAGAAAATATATAGCCCTGTAAGAATAGGTACAGGTTCTGCGAAGCCGGATACTTTACTGAAAGATTCGATTGAATATTATCAGCGGATCATGCGGCAAAAGGATGAAATAGATGTATACGGGAAAACATTACTGACAGCCGATAGTCTTGTTGTGAAAACGGAAGGAAGGATCAAGGTTATTTATTTTACAGATTATTTATATGTTACGTATAAAAAAGAGATTGAAGACAAAGCGTACCTGGCATTTCATCTGGAAAGCAGGAGCCCCACTTTTCAGCGATCGTATATTTGGCTACCGGGATTGAAAGCCATTACTATTGATGCAAATGGAAGTTATTATCCACCGCAGGAAATTTTCTCAATGGCTTACTGGGGTTGGGATGAAAAGATAGCCAATATGCTGCCGATTGACTATAAACCAGGGGATGAATAAGTAATTATTGTTCAGTATTCCCTTCATCGTCACCTTCTCCGTCGATAGTATAAATAGCGATGGCGCCACCCGGCGAACCCCAGCGCCTAAAAATGGTCCTTTGATAATTTTTATCGTAGTGATATCGGTGACAGGAAGAATGTTCAAAAAATCATAACTCCCCCATATCTCATCAACAAATACACCGGCCCGCTGGTTACGGATAAACGGAATTCGAGCATTATTTTTTGTGGTATAGATCTGTAAACCGGCTACCCTTCCCTCCTACAAAGGAGAAAGGCAGCAATTGTTTGAAAATGGTAATTATTGATTTGAAATTCGTTAGAAAAGTTGTACTACTTTAAATTCTTTTGCAGATTGAAAATTGTAAACACATGGCTGATGAAAAGTAATAAAGTTGATTTATTGTCATAGCAAACAAACCAAATTTGGCTTCTTTTCTGCGGCGCTATAAGTTATTGAAGTTTGATTAGTTTATGATTTTTCCTGTAATGCAAGTTTTTATCTCATCATTCAATAAAAAATACGTCAAAATATAGCATGTATTATGAAATTGGTAAGTTTGTGGGAGATGAGGAAGGTTGAAACCATAGAAGAGTTTTACAAAAGAAAATTCGAGGGAGTACCTGAGAATCTCCGGAGTGAAATCGGGCATTTCAATGTGTTCAAGTTAGATCCTTTTGTCGGGAGCAATGCTAAACCGGTTCCTTACACCAGGCGGGATTATTTTAAGATCATGCTGGTAATAGGTAACTACAGGATGCACTATGCTGATGAAGCTATCGAAATACAAAAGCAAGCGTTAGTGTTCTCCAATCCGCAGATACCATATAGCTGTGAATTTACTGACAGAATTCATAGTGGCTTTTTTTGTGTGTTTACCCCAGCTTTTTTTCATGAATACGGAAACTTAAATCAATATGCCGTTTTTCAACCTAGCGGAACACATGCATTTGAGTTGACGGATGAACAAGTGAACAAGGTAGCCGGTATATATAAAAGCATATTTGAAGAAATTAATTCTGATTACATCCATAAATATGATGTGCTGAGAAGCTTTGTTTTTGAACTGCTGCATTTTGCCATGAAGATGCAGCCAACAGCAAAGCTTAATGAGCAACCGATCAATGCTTCCCAACGAATTTCCACGTTGTTTTTAGAATTACTGGAGCGTCAATTCCCGATTGATGAAAACCATCAGGCCTTGAACCTGCGTTCTGCATCCGATTTTGCCAAACAGTTGAATGTTCATGTAAACCATTTGAACAGGGCAGTAAAAGAAAACACAGATAAAACAACATCGCAAATTATTGCAGATCGCATTTTGCGGGAATCAAAAATTCTGTTGAAGCACAGTGCGTGGAATGTTTCTGAAATTGCATTCGCATTAGGCTTTAATGAGGTCACCCATTTCAACAACTTCTTCAAAAAGCATGTACAGCTAAGCCCGCTGAAATTCAGAGCTGTGTAAAGCGCTACAAAAAGAAAATCTACAACATAGAACATTGGCATGGGGCTTCGCCTGATGCAACTTGCCCATATTGCCATTTCTACTAATGCAGAGAAAGGAAATGCTGTTTGGTTACAAAGAGTAACAGAAGAAGAATACAATAGTTTGAAATAGGTTTCTTGAAGCATGACGCTGTTCAATGCGCTTTGATTTAAGCAATGTTTAAAATTAGGGCCTGTTTTTTGTGGACTTATCAATTGAAATATTTCAGATGAACTTTTGTTTTTCAACGATGATTTTTCGGATATCGGTTTGAAATTCGTAATAATCTGTTTGAAAATCATAATAACCAGGAGTAAGGCTAAAATACCTTTGAAAGAAGGCACTGAGAGTTGGTCGTAACATAAAAGCTACCTGGTTCAAACAGGTAAGGAAAAAATATTTATCATTTCTTAATCTTTCGTTAGCGTATGATTTCATTAAATGTCAATCAGAAAACATACCAGGTTGATGTAAGTCCTGATATGCCGTTATTGTGGGTGTTAAGAGATTTCGTCGGTCTTACTGGAACGAAATATGGATGTGGGGTAGCACAATGTGGTGCCTGCGTAGTACACCTGAATGGAGAAGCTGTTCGTTCCTGCATTACGAAAGTCAGCCGTGCCGAAGGACAAAAAGTTATGACGATCGAAGGCTTGTCAGAAAATAATAACCACCCGTTACAAAAAGCCTGGCAGGAAATTGATGTACCACAATGTGGCTATTGTCATTCAGGTCAGCTAATGTCAGCGGCAGTTCTTCTCAGGGAGAATCCGAATCCAACCGACCAGGATATTGACGATGCCATGGCAGGTAATATTTGTCGCTGCGGCACTTATCCGCGCATTCGCAAAGCCATTCATTTAGCAGCGGAAATGCAGAAAAAAGGATTCTAG
>CAMLEX010000757.1 GCA_946479055.1 uncultured Bacteroidota bacterium
ATGCTGGTTTGGATGTGAAAGAAAAGCAATCGGGAACATCGGTAAAAGGCAAGCCAAGAATATCAAAAAAGGGAAATAAAAATTTAAGAAAAGCCATGCACTTACCAGCCTTAGCCGCCATCAGGCATGACGAACGATTTAAAGCGGTATTTGCAAGATTAGTATCCAGACATGGAATAAAAATGAAAGCAGTCGTAGCCGTACAAAGAAAATTATTAGAAATGATGTTCACGGTATTTAAAAAACAAGAGAATTATGACCGGGATTATTTTAAAAAGCAAAGCAGTGAATTGGAACCGGTAGTAATTAAAAAAAATTAGGAAGCAAATTAAATATTGCTTCCTAAACAGGCTGGCATATAGCCGCCTAAAACACAAAAATAAAGCAAAAATCTTTTGGGCATTAACACAGAATCTTAGCGGTGAAAAAAATAACCGCAAAGAGAATGCAAAGTTTTTCGCTAAGTCCGCTAAGAAAGCCATTTAATGGCAAAACATCAAGCATCCCTACCCATTTGTCAAACAAATTATTCTTCCGCAGCCGGTTTTAGTTTTTTTGTGATGGATTTGGGTGTTCCAAAACATCCCTTTTATTCATCAAATTAAAAATTATTTTATGTTAGCAATTATCAGTAAAGCAAAAGCTATTAAAAGACTGGCAGTGATAGCCCTGTGTGCAATCCTGTTTTCTTTCTCCACGGACAGTGGCGGCGAAGGTTTTGAAATATATCTGAACAACAAACTAGTACTACAGCAGTATGGCAGAGACATGAATACTGTTAAAACATTGAACCTGGATCAAGCGGCTGACAATGATCAGCTGTCAATCAGGTATCATCATTGTGGCCGCGTTGGTAAAAGCAGAACAATTACCATCAAAGACGCACAGGATAAAGTACTGAAAGAATGGAAATTTACTGATGCATCAGATGCCGCCTCCCGCATGACTTGTAAAGTAAAAGATATTCTTGGTTTAAGAAAAGGAAAGGATAATACGTTGAAACTTTATTACTCATCCAGCGAGTTGCCAAAGGGAAGGCTATTGACATCAATCGTAGCAGGGCCAAAGAATGTCGCAAAATTATAAGCAGTGAGTGCCCTTTTCAATTCTTTTATTCGCCACGGATACACGGAAGCTGGCTTTTACTCCGTGCATCCGTGGCTAAACAAACCACAGGGTATAATTGATACAACCTCTTTTATGATTGTTTTAGTGAGAGTTTAAAAGCTTTACCTGCTTTTAAAACAATCTTAAAAAAAGTTATTTTTAGCTAAAATTCTTTATGACATCCAAGGCAACCACTCCGGAACAATACATCAAAGAATTACCGGCAGATCGTAAGGAGGCCATAACTCAACTTCGAAATACGGTTTTAAAAAATCTGCCCAAAGGTTTTAAAGAAACAATGTCCTATGGCATGCTGGGCTATGTAGTTCCGCATGAAATCTATCCCGCCGGCTATCATTGCGATCCGAAACTCCCATTGCCATTCGCTAATATTGCTTCACAAAAAAATTTCATTGCTTTCTATCATATGGGTGTGTATGCTATGCCTGAATTGCTGAAATGGTTTACTACGGAATATGTAAAACAAAGCCCCGCTAAATTAGATATGGGAAAAAGCTGCATCCGTTTCAAAAAACCGGAACATATACCTTACAAACTGATCGGTGAGCTGATAAAAAAAGTATCAGTGAAAGATTGGATAAAAATATATGAGGTAAATGTAAAGCGGTAAAATTCTCACTGCCTATTATCTCAGCAGTTTATGAAACCTTTCTAATTCTGTTATTTCCGCCGGAGAAAGTATTTCATTGTTATCGTACTTTGTTTTAAAAAACAATACTCTTTTATGTTGCGGATATTTTTCCAGTATAACTGTTATTAATTCTCCTGTCCTTATATCTTTTGTATACAGTGGGGTGTTTTCTGGCAGCGCCGATTTATACCGGGTTGGCCTTTTCAATATCATCGCTTCTAAAGTTGCCAGCTTGTTCGCAGGGATCATTTCCACTTTACTGGCTTTTTTGTACAAGCCTTCCAATTGCTTTTTACTAAGCCCTCCTCTCTCTTCATATTGAAATAGAAGGCTTTTTATAAATTCAGAAGCGGGGTATGCTACCAGCGTCAGTTCCAGCAAATCTTTGATAATATCTACATCCGGCTTTTTTCTGTACATAGTATTTTTTAGCGGGGTTGAAAGTAAGAAAAATAAAATGAAGCGGAATATTCCTTCGCTAAAAGCCGTACAACAAATTGGATTCGCCGGGAAAATGAGAATAAAATAACCAAGCAACTTAACATTTGACATTTTTTAGCAAGGAATTTGCTTGTATTTAGAAGAAAAAAAACATCTCCTGCAAAGAATTCAAACTCATTTATTTTAAATCTGTGATATGAAAAAAATCATTCTTTTTCTTAGCTGCATCATCCTGGTCATAGCTGCCCCGGCACAATTAAAAACAACGATTAAATGTCCCTCGTTTACAATTGATATCCTGGATGGTAAAGTAAACGATCTGCGATCAACAGCCACCGTCGGCCAGATCAAACAACAGTTACCCTGCTTTACCAGTGCTGAAACTGAAACCGCAACAGCTAAATGTGGCGGTGGTGTTTTCTTCAAAGACCGGGATATCTATTTTTATACCGCCAGGGATTATGTTGAAATCGGCCCAAAATTCAAGGGTAAACTAACCATTCCACTGATGGGCGCCAGCCGGGGGAATCTTTTTAAATGGCTGGGACATCCAAAAATAAAAGATGTCAATTGGGATGCTTTTACTACTGCCTATGGTATACTTATCCTGTATTATACTAAGGCGAATAAAGTAAACAAAATACAGTTCAGCACCCAATCAGTTGAAACAATACAACTCTGCGAATAAAATTAATTTCCCGATTCCATAACATTCAGCAAATCAGAACCATTAAAAAGCATATCT
>CAMLEX010000758.1 GCA_946479055.1 uncultured Bacteroidota bacterium
TGATACGTATGATCGGGGAGGAGTGACGACCGTTTCCTGGCATTTTTCTAATCCGGCTTCCGGTGGAGGTTTTTATTGGAAGGATTCTGTATCGCTACCTGCAGTGAAGTTGATCATTCCCGGTGCTTCGCATCATGAAAACTATAAAGCTATCCTGCGAACGATTGCTAACCTGGCAAAATCTACAAAGGGGAATGATGGAAATCTTGTGCCAATGATATTTCGTCCTTATCATGAATTTGATGGGGATTGGTTCTGGTGGGGAAGGTCTCATTGCAGTGTTGATGAATTTAAAACATTGTGGAAGTTTACCGTAACTTATTTAAAAGATAGTTTGGGTGTGCATAATTTTATTTATGCCTTTTCTCCGGACAATATTTTCGAAACAGAAGCTCAATTTTTAGAACGTTATCCCGGTGATGAGTGGGTGGATATGGTAGGTATGGATAATTATGGAGATTTCGGCAGGGATGGAAAATATAATATAGAAGCCGGGCTTAAAAAATTAAAGATCGTTTCTGATTATGCATTGAAAGCGGGTAAGCTGGCAGCATTTACAGAAACGGGTTTGGAATCAATTCCCAATAAAACATGGTGGACAGAAGTTTTGTTAAAGACTTTGAAAGCTCAAAACCTGCAATTGAGTTATGTGTTGGTATGGCGAAATGATAGTAGCAGTCCCACGCATTATTATGCTCCTTTTCCGGGGCATACCAGCGAAGCCGATTTTATAAAATTCTACCATGATCCGTTTACCTTTTTTGAAAAAGACCTGCACAATATTTATAAAATAAAACAAAGTAAGTGAGGCGCAGCATACAGTCGCTCTAATGTAATGTTTTTCATTATACCGTTATCTTACCTGCTTTTACAAGTAAACTTTCGATAAATCAGCTAGGGGTATTCACTTTTTTACTTTAGAAAATTTCAGGCGGATATTATCCTTGTGTTATTTAACTAAATCAACTATCATTGTCAAATAAATAATTCCAATACTTATGAAGACTAAACATTTATTCTGGATAATGATTTTGATAATAACATTACAGGCCTGCAGCAGAGCCATGACGCCCTACGAAGCTGCTAACAATCCAAGAGGAAGAAAATGCCGGAGTATCAGGTAAATTATTCTTGTCCGAAAAGACTGCCTACAGCGCCTTCGAGCATGGGAAATTTTTCTACAACATAGTTTTTTATAGCTGCAATAGCTTTTTTCGCTTGCTCATCAGTGAGGCCAGCTTCGGCTTTTAGTTTATCTATTAGTTCTTGCATACACTTTATAATTGAATGGTTTTAAAGTTGAAGTTAATTAAATAAAAAAACGCCAGCATTTTTTCTGGCGTTTTTTTATTAATGAGTTCGGCCTTCTTATATCGTACTTCTAACGTCTTAATTTATTATGCTACTTTCAGCAAGCTGAGTTTGCTCTTATCAAATTTACGTTTGGCATAGTCCAGGTCAAGTGTAAACTGTGTTTCTTTGGAAGAAGGTAGTTCAAACATGGCATCAGTAAGAATGCCTTCACAAATACTTCTCAGCCCTCTTGCCCCCAATTTATATTCCAGTGCTTTCTCTACCATAAAGTCCAATACTTCTTCTTCAATAGTCAGCTTTATACCTTCCAGTTCAAACAATCTTGTGTATTGTTTTACCAATGCATTTTTGGGTTGAGTCAGGATAGCCCTGAGTGTATCCGCATCTAATGGGTCAAGATGTGTAGCAACGGGTAAGCGACCAAGTAATTCCGGTATCAAACCAAATGCCCTGAGGTCCTGTGCATTTACATAACGCAACAGGTTTTTTTTCATACTTTCCTGCTGCTCTTTGTCTACATTAAAACCAATTGTATTAGTCTGTACCCGACGGGCAATGATCTTATCAATACCACCAAACGCTCCACCACAAATGAACAGGATGTTCTGCGTATTTATCTTGATAAGCTTTTGTTCAGGGTGTTTACGTCCTCCTTGCGGTGGCACCAGTACATCCGTTCCTTCCAGCAATTTCAACATTCCCTGCTGCACGCCTTCGCCACTTACATCACGGGTGATCGAAGGGTTATCTCCCTTCCTGGCTATCTTATCTATTTCATCAATATAAACAATGCCGCGTTCAGCGGCAGCTACATCATAATTACAAACCTGTAATAGTCTTGTCAGAATGCTTTCCACATCCTCACCCACATATCCCGCTTCTGTAAAAACAGTAGCATCAACAATAGCGAATGGAACATTCAACATGCGTGCAATACTCTTTGCCAGTAATGTTTTACCGGTTCCGGTTTCACCTACCATGATGATGTTGCTCTTTTCAATTTCTACGTCATTGCCACCAACAGTAGTATCAATACCTTTTTGTTGTAAACGTTTGTAGTGATTATAAACAGCAACAGCCAAAACTTTTTTAGCTTCATCCTGTCCTATTACATATTCATCAAGAAATTTTTTAACCTCTATTGGTTTTTTGATGGTGAGTTTGAAAGAAGAAGAACTGTTCTTATCGTCCTTAACCATCAGTTCCTGCTCAATAATCTCCCGTGCATGTTCTACACAGTTCTCGCATATATGCCCTTCCTGACCGGCTATGAGGATTTTAACCTCATCCCGGCTGCGACCACAAAAAGAACAATGTAAAATATTTTTAGCCATGTCTTATCCCAGGATTTACCTGTTTTTACTTAATCAGAGGATACAAAAATAGAAAACCGTCCTGACAAAGACGATTTTCTGTTTATAATGATATTTATAGACTAGAATGGTAGCGTATTACAACTTAGTAATTGTCTTGTCAACAATGCCATATTCAATAGCTTCTTCCGCGTTCATCCAATAATCACGGTCAAAGTCTGTAAGGATCTGCTCAACAGATTTACCGCAGTTTTCAGCCAATATTTTCGCTCCCATATCTTTAACCCGTTTGGTTTGCCGGGCTTGTATCTCCAG
>CAMLEX010000759.1 GCA_946479055.1 uncultured Bacteroidota bacterium
TCTCAACCAACGCATCCCTGCTTGGAAGATGCTTTTATTCATTTCTTTAATAAATGATGTATCGGGATGGCTTCCAGGTAAGGCGTTAAATGTTCCGCATTGTGAAATACCCTGTATTCGCGGATCTCTTTAGTTTCCTGGCAGCAATACGTTTCTACATAAAAATGAGGCAACTGGAAAAGGAATACCATGTAATTCAAAACCTCCATTTTAGCAAGAACTACTCCTTCCTGTAAAACAATAAATCTCTTTTCTTCCTGTGTTAACAAAATAAATTCTGATAGTTTCATAAATGCCGGTTTTAATACAATTAAGTTAAAAATGCAATTAGTAAACCCGTAGCTGACAGAGACGAATCCCTGGTCTAACGAAAATCAATGAACTTACGAGGCTGTAACGTTAACTAACAAAAAATGAGGCTGGACTGAAGACTAGCCATTCAATGGCGTGATGAGATTACAAATATAGAAGTGATTTTGAGATATGCAAACATATTTTAGTCTTTAATACGTGTGGTCAGTGGAAGAAAACACCGCCCACCTTTAGATTTGGGAGAACACCAGAGAAGGCGGAGACTTCGCAGAGCAGAGTCATGCTATCCCTTTCAAACTACGCTGCCCTTTTCGGCAAGCGGATCCTGGTTGAGCACTTCACATAAGGCGTCATAAATATTTGGTAAGTGTTTTTTTAATCCCTCGGGTAGTTCAAAAAAAGCTTCTACACTTACCGCCCAAAACTCTTCAAAATTGGTAAAGGCATAACTGCGCAGAAAACTACGGCGGTGGAGTAAGGCTTGAATAAGCGCTGGTCCATAATGCCGCGTGTATTTTGAAAAATCAGTTTTAAATTCTTTATCAATTCCAAACTCTTTTAATTGGTTTTGGTGGCGAAGTGCATGTGCCATTTCATGTAATGCTGTATTCACACCATCTTTATCATTTTCAAAACCTATTTGAAAATATTTCCACGAAATGAAAATTCCTTTTACCGATACATGACCCACTACTAATTCATTAAACTCTTTTGTTTGGTAGGCATCGGGCAGTATATAAATGTTTTTAAAGAATGGCAAATGGTAACTTCTTAAACCAAACATGAGCTGTACGGCTGCTGCACTTACCAGCACAGGTATTTCCGGTTTGGGTTCCATACCTGTAAAATGAAAAGTTTTACTGTTTTTAAAATAATGAACCCTCTTTAAAAAACGGAGCTTATCGTTTTCCGGAAGACTAGCATAATATGATAGATGCTGATTGATTGTTGTGTGATAAAAACGGATAGTTTCAGTTAGCTCTTTGAATGCTGGCGGTATTTCTTGAGCCGGATTCGTATTTCGTAACAAAGAACTTATGATTTTGTGCAGCGGGTTTGGCATTGCCTGCAAATCTACTATTTCAATAACACAAAAATGCTCAACAAACGATCACTTGATATTAAGACTAGCTTCCATGATTCAATTAAACCAAACGGCATATCCTTTTCTTCGAAGTTCCCAGGCAAGTTTTTCTTCCATGATCAGCGCTTGCTGTCTTGTCATAGGTTTCATATTTATATGATCGTAAAGACTGGGACGGAGATAGGCTCCATATTTCTGGACAATCCAGGCCGATAGTTTGTGACCTTTCGCATTTACATAACCGGTTTTATGTTGCTTGAAGCGTTCGGCCGGAGTTTTACTGGTCATCCCAACATAAAGACATTCCAGTACTCCATTAAATTGCGGATTGGCAACCCGGAACCTGGTGTTTTCGGTAAACACCCGCTTTGATAATTCTACAACGTAAACCTTGTATATTAGTTTAGCCACAACGTCGGCGTTTTGTAATCCTGCAAAATAATCATCATCAATCTACTAAAGAAAGATTCTTCAATAACTGTTGAGGGACGAGGCATTATTTTTCGGGATATTATGTTTTAGCAATCCGAAATGTTTTGCCGGATTCCGATAGCTATCAGTATTTGCTTCTGCTTTGACTATTATTCGTTGATGAGAATATTTTCGGCCTGGCCTCACAGGTTCAATATGCTGCATAAATAATACTTCCAAATATTGTAGCATCGTTGCCATTTGTATTCTTTCAAAAAAATATTTTCGTAACTCAAAAGTTACCTATATATTTGGGTAACTTTAAAGTTACTTATTATGGCAAAAATTATTAAACACCAATTTTTCTTCCCTTATCCAAAGGAGATAGTTTGGGAATACCTGACGAAACCTGAATTGATGGAGCAATGGCTTATGAAAAATGATTTTCAGCCCATCGTAGGGCTAGACTTTCAATTCAAAACAAACCCGATACCCAGCCTCGATTTTGACGGAATCTTCTACTGCAAGGTATTAGAGATCGTTCCCTTTAAAAAGCTTTCTTATTCCTGGAAGAGCGGACCCGGTGATGGCAAGATCACTCTTGATTCCGTCGTTGTGTGGAAGTTGCAGCCAACAGATAAAGGCACAGAGCTTTTCCTGGAGCATAGTGGTTTCGCAAAGAAAGAAAACCTGAATTTTTACAATGGTTTGATGCATGGCTGGGTAGAAAAACTCAACAACATCGCCAAACTTTTAAACGCTGCACAACATGGCCATGCCAACGCTTGACACATTCCAGGTCATCGGAGATCCCAGCCGGAGAAAAATGCTAATGCTACTCTCAGAGGATAATATGACTATCAACAGCCTGGCAGATCATTTCGATATGAGCCGTCCCGCCGTTTCAAAGCATATTAAAATATTGCATGGCGCGGGGTTTATCTCTATCAAGGATATCGGCCGGGAACGGTATTGCACACTGAAAAAGGATGGCTTTGAAGAACTGCAGGCCTGGATCTCTCACTTTGACCAGTTCTGGACATCGAAACTGAAAAAGTTAGAAACCTTATTAAATAAAAAATTATCCAACTAGTAAATCAAAATTTTATGACAACAAGCAAAGCAGTATTG
>CAMLEX010000760.1 GCA_946479055.1 uncultured Bacteroidota bacterium
CAAAAGTAGCCAGGTAGCCTGATGCGTAGGGGTATATTTATGATATTGCTGTGTATGCATAGATTGTTTGTTAATCAACGACATTAAAGGAAATAGATGTAACAATAAAGAGGGGAGGAAAGAACAACCTATACCGGCCGTCTTTTACGTGTTTTATTATTATGGCCAAGAAAATCCATGCGCAATATTAAAAAGGGGAAATTGATTTACAAAATAAATGCCTCAATCCATGGGGTTGATTTCGTTTCAGTGACTCTTGTTCATCCTTTATAAATCCCTGTTGGCATATCGTAAAGTCTTATTGGTATAATACCTGCTGCACAAATCTTAATCTCTTTCATTGCATTATAGCTTTGCGGCTATGAGCGTAATATATCTAGACAATGCCGCCACCACCCGCCTTGATGAGCAGGTACTGGAAGCCATGCTTCCTTATATGACTACAAACTTTGGCAATCCATCTTCCCCTTACTCCTATGGTAGACAAACGAGGTTAGCTATAGAAAATGCAAGAAAGACGGTTGCCAACCTGCTGCATGCACATCCATCTGAAATATTTTTTACCAGCGGTGGTACGGAAAGCAACAACACAGCCATCTTCAGTGCTATTCGTGACCTTTCTTGCCAGCATATTATTACATCACCAATAGAGCATCATGCTGTATTGAATACTGTGGAACATTATCATCGGGCCAATATGATAACAAGCAGTTTTGTAGAATTATTACCGGATGGACATATAGATCTTAATGACCTGGAAGCGCAATTAAAAGGAATGAAAGAACGCTGCCTTGTTTCGCTCATGCATGCCAACAATGAAATAGGTAATCTCCTCGAAATACAAACCGTCGGCAAGATCTGCAAGAAATACAATGCTGTTTTTCATTCAGATTGCGTACAAACAGTAGGGCATTATCCCATCAATCTTCAGGATATTCCTATACATTTTATTTCCGCAGCAGGGCATAAGTTTCATGGACCAAAAGGTGTAGGTATGCTCTATATCAATAAAGATATTTCTGTAAAGCCTTTCATCTTCGGCGGTGGTCAAGAGAGAAACATGCGTGCAGGTACAGAGAATCTCTATGGCATTGTAGGGTTTGCAAAAGCCCTGGAACTGGCTATGCAAAATATAGACAGAGATGCGGAATATATTATAGAGCTTAAGTATTATATGAAAGAGTTGCTCGAAACTATTCCCGGTGTTTCATTTAATGGCGATGCTGACGGCAATAGTTTATATACCGTGTTGAGTGCAACTTTTCCATCCAATGATAAAACAGAAATGCTTTTATTCAATCTTGATCAGCATAATATCTGCGTATCAGGTGGCAGCGCTTGTAGCACCGGTAAAGCGGGTGGCTCTCATGTTATCTATGCACTTGGTGATTCCTTGCCCGGAACTACCATCCGGTTTTCCTTTTCCAAGTTTAATACAAGGCGGGAGATTGATAGGGTAATAGCAAGGTTAAAAGAGCTGATATAAATACTTACTTGCCATGCTATTCTACTACTGGTAAACTACTAATTTCAAAAATATCTTCTTTCTGCATAGTCCTTTTGCAGATGTAGATTGTCTTTATATAGGTAAGGTTTGATTTAGTTGCGTATTTGCAATTAATAAACCTAAAACCCATATGAGAGTTTTTCTTCCACTGTTATGTTCTTCTCTTTTATTTTTTTCATCCTGTAGCAGGAATAACAATGCTGTCCCCGATGGTATCTGGAAACTGGAAAAAATAGAAATCCTAAAAGATAATGAACTTAGAAAAATAATTGATACCGGCTATCAATATTGGAAGTTTTATAATTCCGACAGCATCGAAATATCCAATACACAACAAGTACAAAAATGCTTAAGGATAAAAGCAGGCAGAGATTCTTTCAGAAGTATAGATTATGCATCAGGCAATATGATTGATGAGTTTTTTATCGAAAAGCATAACAATCATGAGCTGGAGCTTTATTCAAAAAACAAATTGGACAAGGAGGATTACACCGTTGTCTATTATCTCGAAAAAGTAATTGATACTATAGAAGGGGATAAAGAAAAACAGTAAACTGTTTTTATAAAGAGTTTTTAAATAAGAGTTATTGCATATGATCGCATAAAAAAAATTAATAAATCCAATTAGTGATTTGCATATGAGATTAGGATAAGCTAGTTTTATTTTTCTAACGATTGATAAATAAACCTGATCCTAATGATTTTCGTTAAATCCAATTTCCTGGTATTATTGACTTGCCTTTCTGTATTAGCCCGCAGTCAATGTAGTACAATCGGTCCCTTAACAGCTGGTTCTGTTTCTAACAATGCAACAGTCGGAACTATAGGATGGGGGAGTTTATTAAATACACAATTATCAGATAACAGTTATTCATCTGCGGGAACTACCCTTGGCGTATTATCTTCAGCATTTTCAAACTACATAGTATTCAAAAACTTTGGTTTCACCGTTCCTTCAGGTGCCAGTATATGCGGTATCGAAGTAACACGGGAAGCATCCGCCAGTGGTCTGCTTGTTGGTTCATCTATACGGGATAATGATATCCGGATTGTAAAGAACAATGTAATTGGTGGTATCAATCATGCCGCTCCCGGCAACTGGCCCGGTACAGATGCTACCACTACTGTTGGAGGTATTGCCGATGATTGGGGCCTTGCCTGGACAGCTGGTGATATTAATAGTTCGGATTTTGGCGTAGCTATATCTGTAAGGTTAGGTTCCGGTTTAGCTAGTTTATTTTTATCTGCTAATATTGACCGTGTCAGCATAACAGTTTATTACAATCTCATATTACCAGTAAGGCTGCAAAGCTTTACTGCAAAAGCGGCAGGTAATAAAGTTCAGCTCAACTGGACTACTGCTTCCGAATCAAACAATCAATATTTCTTAGTGCAGCATTCAGAACCTTCAATGCAATGGACCACTATTG
>CAMLEX010000761.1 GCA_946479055.1 uncultured Bacteroidota bacterium
CGCATGATGAACCTTGTGTAATATAAGCGGCAATATAAAAGAATCGTTCCCAGAAATTACTCATACTAAAAGCGCCATGAGCGGCATATCTGTGCTGAAGAAAAGTCTGCATGAAAAGTGACAAATACCAGTGGATTATCAAAAAGAGCAAAATGACTAACATTTACATAGAGTTTTAATTTTAATCGGGTAGTTAGATATTGTTAATTAAAAAATGCAGAACAAGATCACTTGCCTGTAAAGCCACATTCTTTTCTTACCCGTTGAAAAGATTATATTGATATTTTTCTTCGAACAATAAAATGAACCGTGTACCTTGACCTAACTCCGATTCTACATTTACCCCGACATGATTCAACTGAAGGATATCGTAGGTTGCAGCCAATCCAAGACCAAGTCCCCCGGGTTTGTTTGTATAATTTGGCTTAAATATATAATTCAAATCTCCCTTGCTGATTCCGCAGCCATTGTCTTCGATCTGTATAGCGTATCTGTTGTCAATTAATTTTGTAGCTAACCTCAGTTCTCCATTTTCTGTACTCATCGCGTCAATGGCATTTATAATAATATTTGTCAAAGCAATTTTCATTTTTGGTTTGTTCAACATTATTTTGCGATCCTTAGTAGCATAAATTTTCCTGACAGCAATATTTTTAAGCAGGATCCGGTCTTTGGCCATTTCAACTACTTCATCGAGCAGTTGACAAATAGAATGTTTTTCCATCTGTACTTCATCCGCCTGTTGGCATTTCAAAAGATCATTTATCAAATCATTAATCCGTATTGAGCTTCGCATGATAATGTCCAGGTATATTTTTTGATTATCATCATCCCTGATCGCCGATTTTAACATTTCAACTGCCAGGTTAATATTCGACAACGGATTCCGGATTTCATGAGCCAGCGCAGCGACAAATTGCCCTGATTTTTTTTGCACTATTTTGGACGGAGTCAAAGAGCTGAACAGGTTCGCAGGCGGCGGATAGCTGCATAGTTTTGTAACATTGCGGCTGAGTGTGAGGGAATTCATTTTTTGAATTATTAGTTTGGTGTGATTTGAGTGGTTAGCTTTTTCATAAAATGCATTCATTTGCCAAAATAACTGTTATATATAATTATGAATTCGCCAGGCAATTCATATAATATTTGTGAGAAAGAACTTTAATCATTTGACTTCGCTCTGTTATAAAATTTATTGAGTTCTATTCATATAAGAACATTCAAAGGCAATACCACTTTCAATGTGTATCCCTCACCGGGCTTTGATATAATTGTAACACTTCCGTCGTATAAATCAGCCCGAGTTTTTATATTTATAATACCCACTCCATTTTTTTCTTTTAATATATCGCAACCCTCTCCATTATCCGATATAAGCAGTATGGCTTCATTTCCCTGTCTGTTTAAATTAATAGTAGCCTGGCTGGCTTTGGCATGCTTTAAAATATTATTCAATTGTTCCTGTATAATTCTGAAAATTGACACCTGCAGCTTTTCATCCAGGTCTTTTTCGTCAATGCCGTCATTTTGAAATTCAATTTTTATGGGATGTATAATACTCAAGTCTTTTATTAAGTTTTTTATATTATCAAACAACCCGATAATATTTATATCCGGAATTACCAAAGCTTTTGAAATCTTCCGAATCTCCTCCATCACATTCACAATAAGGTCGCAAGACTTTTCAATGTATGTTTGACTGTTACTTCCAAGCCTTTGTGCCATTTGCATATATAGTTTGGCAACGGCCAGGATCTGTCCCAGGTTATCATGTAGTTCTCTTCCAATAGTTGCCCGTTCTTTTTCCTGGGCTGTCAGCACAGCCGCGGTGATTTCTCTTTGTCTTGTTTGTCTTTCACCTACTAATTTATTTTCCAGTAAAACTTTTGCGGTAATATCCTGCGTGGCGCCGATCATGCGTGAAGTTTCTTTGCCGGCGTCATAAATTATATGTCCCCGATCGTGAACCCAGGCATAGTCGCCATTGGGCCTTTTTAAACCTGTATTCATCTTCCCATACACACTCAGACCCCTCTGTAATAATTTTATTTAATCTTGTCAGTACACCTTGTTTATCATCAGGGTGCAGCCTGCTCTTCCAAAAACTTTGAGGGATAAGGGCATTTTCTATTTGATAACCAAAAGCTCTTTTATGGCCTCCATCAATCCAAAAAATTTCTTTGGCGCCAAGATCCCATTCCCAAAGACAATCATTGGTAACTTCTGTTACATACCTGTACAGCTCATTCAGAATCTTCAGCTGATGTGCCGGATGGCCGGGAAGCAATGCATAATCCGGATTCACCGGCTGGTTACTGCTTTTAAATGAAACAGATAAGGTATCGTCGCAGTGATAAGTAATTACATTAAACCAGGCTCCCATTTCCCCCCAATATTCCTCAAAATGAACAGGGATATCCTGAAGAAATGCTTTGTGGTAGACGGCATAAAAATCCAATGGAAGGATGCCTGCAAATTCTGACCATAGATTTTTTCCGACAATATCCTTCGCCTGTACCCCTAATAATTCTTCCGCTGCTTTGTTCCAATATTTTACTGTCCATTTACGATCCACTGTAAAGAACCCATTGGTAACAATTTCAGTGATAGACTTTCCATGGTAGCCATTGTTACTACCCGCTTTCTTAACACCATTTGTATTTAAAAGTGCAACAGCCATATTTTCTCTTTTGTATGATTAATTTGACTCTGGGTATGGAATGTTTTATTTTCCACGGGAACCGAATTATTCATACCCGCTTTTAATAACCGTCAGAATCATTTTAAACCGGCCGTTTGGCCTTATAAAATTCGGAGTATGTGCAGGTATTATAATTCCCTGGCCCGATTCAAGTACATTAGATACTTTATCAATAACGATCTCCGCCTTGCCTTCAATGATCTGGGCAAAAGTGTCAAAGGGAGA
>CAMLEX010000762.1 GCA_946479055.1 uncultured Bacteroidota bacterium
GAATCATTACTGATATCATTTAAAGGATCTATTTGTTCTGTATTGCTTTTTCTTAGCAAGTAAATTTTGAGAACGAAAATGTTTTTGTCCGCTTGTATACCCAACGCACCCTCTACGCCAACACCTAATATAAGTTTTGGGGCTTCTTCCGTTCCCAGGTCATACTCCCCCTTTACAATATGATCAGCTACCCCTGTAACATAACGGT
Source organism: uncultured Bacteroidota bacterium (assembly GCA_946479055.1). The sequence goes on from CAMLEX010000762.1 coordinate 209, forward strand.
AATTTTCATCCACACCCTTCAGGTACATCACCGACTGATATTCGCCATTTTGGATCAACGCCTTTTCTTCTACTACCAGTGAATAATTCTTTATCCCGTTTATGCTTTTCAATCGCTGCAATTGTTCAGCGGTGATTGTAATACTTTTTCCAGATGCAGGGGAAATCTTCAGATCGGTATAAAAAGAGGAATACAATGATTTGACCAGGCCTTCAAATCCATTGAAAACGCTCAACACCAATATCAACGCTGTGGTACCAATAACAATAGCGCCAACACTTGTCCACGCAATAATATTAATTGCATTGGTAGATTTTTTTGCTTTGAAATATCGCCAGGCAAAGAGAAAGTTCAAAAGTTTAAAAGTTTAAAAGTTTAAAAGTTGCTTGCCGCATCGAATTTCTTCCAGCAAGTCGCCTCTTTATTCCTTCTCAGGATCGTTGGACTTTTCTTCATTGATCTTTTTAAACAGTTCTTCCATTTTGAATACATGATCCAGCGTATCATCCTGGTAAAAACGTAACACAGGTATACTGCGTAACTGGTGCCGCACTTTTGCAGCCAGTTCTTTTTTTATTTCATGATGCCGCTCTTCAATCTTTTTAATAGCCGCCGCCACATCTTTCACCTGGAAAAGGCTCAGGTAAAACCTCGCTTCCAGTAAATCGGGTGTTACTTTCACTGACGAGATGGAAACCATCCCGCCATCAATCATATTCAAACCGAGCCGCTGAAAAATCGTACTCATTTCCTCGTGCAGCAATCCGGCTATCTGTTTTTGTCTTTTACCCTCTTCCATGTTGTTAACAATTATGTTCGCTGTAAAATTAGTTACTTTGCACCGTTTAAGAGATTACATAACACGTAATGAAGAAATATTCAAGAATTTTTGGCTACTTAAGAAAACATTCCAGCAAACTTGTACTGTATTTTGTTTGTACGATTTTAGCAACTCTTTTTGGCGTTATTTCCATCGGAATGCTGATCCCGTTTTTTGGGTTGATCTTTGACACAGGGCAATCTACCGGTGGAGACGTGATCAAAACCAATGTACTCGGTTCCTATATTACTGATAACCTTGTTCAGATAATAAATGAAAAAGGTAAGATTGCCGGTTTGACAGCAATATGCATTTTAATTATTGTTGCTACAATATTAAAAAACCTGTTTCTCTATTTATCCAACCGGATATCTGTTCCTGTACGTAGTTCTATTATCACTGAACTTCGTGGAGATTTATATGACAAAATACTTCGTCTGCCGGTAGGCTATTTTACTGAAAAGCGAAAGGGTGATCTTATTTCCCGCATGACAAATGATATTGGAGAAATTGAAGGATCTGTAGTGGGAACATTCGATGGCTTGATCAAGGATCCCTTAACTGTTCTTGGCTATCTTATTTTTTTGGTAATTATTTCACCACAGCTTTCTTTGTTTTTATTAATTCTTCTTCCTGTTACAGGCATTCTGATTGGAAGGGTAAGCCGTACGTTGAAACGGCAATCACAGGATGCCGCTATAAAATTGGGAGAAAGTCTTTCTATTTTAGACGAAACTTTAGGTGGCTTGCGGGTAATAAAAGCATTTTTAATAGAAAAATTGTTGAGCAGCCGTTTTCATAAAGTAAATACTGAACTTTTCCAGGTGAGGAAAAAAATGGGAGCCAGGCGGGACCTGGCTTCACCACTTACAGAAGTATTGGGTGTAATTGTTTTATGTACTATTCTGTATTTCGGAGGACGACTGGTTTTGGAGAATAAAGGACTGGAGGCAAAAGAATTAATTGCTTATATCGCCTCTTTTGCTATGTTAATTAATCCTGCTAAAAATATTTCCACTGCATTTTTTAATATTCAGCGCGGCGCCGCAGCTCTCGTGAGAGTAGAAGAAGTATTGAACGCACCTGTAGTAGTAGATGATAATATCAATGGCAAACAACTTCAATCTTTTAACAACAAAATAGAGTTTCAGAATGTCACATTTGCTTATAATGATACAGTGATCCTGGATAATGTAAATCTCTCCATTGCAAAAGGAAAAACAATTGCATTAGTTGGCTCCTCCGGTGCGGGAAAATCCACCTTAGCTGACTTAGTTCCAAGGTTTCATGACGTAACAAGCGGTGAAGTGTTGATTGATGGAGTTAATATTAAAGACTATTCGCTTCATTCTGTTCGCAGCCTGATGAGTATTGTAACACAGGAGCCTATTTTATTTAATGACAGCATTGCCAATAATATCCTGTTGGGCAAAGAAGATGCAACAGAAGAAGAAATTATGGATGCTGCCAAAGTGGCCAATGCACATAATTTTATTATTCAAAAAGAAGAAGGTTATAAGACAAATATTGGTGACCGTGGCAGCAAACTTAGTGGTGGCGAACGTCAGCGGTTGACCATTGCAAGAGCAGTAGTAAAGAATCCGCCGATCTTGATTTTAGATGAAGCCACTTCTTCGCTGGACACAGAAAGCGAAAGACTGGTACAGGATGCTATTAATAACATGATGCAAAACAGAACCAGCATTGTGATAGCACACCGATTATCTACCATCCGCCATGCAGATGAAATCATTGTATTGCAAAAAGGGAAAATTGTAGAACGTGGTACACATGATCAATTGATTACACAAAATGGTTTTTATAGAAAGTTGGTGGAGATGCAGGAAGTGAAATAAGCAATAAAACAAGTAAAAAAAACTGCACAAGGCAGAATTCA
>CAMLEX010000763.1 GCA_946479055.1 uncultured Bacteroidota bacterium
TGGATTGCATACTTATGAAGCAGTGAAACACGATTTTGAGACATGGCTGCCCAAACTCTCTACTAATTCTATTGTAGTTTTCCATGATATTAATGTTAGAGAAAGAAATTTTGGCGTATTTAAATTATGGGAAGAATTAAAACAACAATACAGGCATTTTCAGTTTGATTTTGGGCACGGCCTGGGGATTCTTACAATTGGTAGTGGTCCACAAGAAGAATTGTCTGGTTTATTTAATGATAATCGAATTGAAAGATATTATATCTTTTTAAGAAATATTTTTTCAGAACGTGGAAGATTTTTTCAGACCCAATTGAGTAATTCCGTAGCCCAGAATTATGAAAAAAAAAAGTTAGAAGAACTGAGAATCACATATACAGAAGCTATTGAAGGCCATACGAAACTGGAAACCAGAATAGCAGCACTAGCCAAAGAATTGAAAGAAAAGGAGCAGATTTTTCAGGATCTGCAATTCAATTTTTCTTTAACAAGACAACAGTTGAGTGAAGTTAATAACAAGCTTGTTACTATATATGATTCAGATGGATGGAAATGGCTAAACAGGTATTATGCCTTAAAAGGAAAATTCCTGAATGAAAACTCCAAACATTATAAAGTAATAAGAAAGGTCGTTAATTTTTTACGTAAAAAAAAAAGCGATACTAATATAGCTCCTGGTACTGATCAAACTCGAAAGAAACGAAACAAATCAGCAGTTGATAAGGGACAGGGTAGGGAACAGGAAATAATAACAGGACCATTACCTTATTTCGAGAAACCTGAGGTATCTATCATTATTCCAGTATTTAATGCCTGGGAAATGAATGCAAGGTGTATTACAACTATCAGAAAAAATACCCCGGACATTGCTTATGAAGTAATCATCGCCGATGACTGTTCTACTGACAGAACAAAAGACATTTCTGAATATTTTCCAAATATTGTTCATATCAGGAATGAAAAAAACATTGGATTTTTATTAAACTGCAATAATGCGGCTTCTTATGCCAGGGGAAAATATCTTCACTTTTTAAATAATGATACGGAAGTAAAACCAGGCTGGCTTTCATCTCTTGCAATGCTATTGAATAAAGATGAAACAATTGGTTTGGTTGGCTCAAAATTAATTTATCCCGATGGCCGCCTCCAGGAAGCCGGCGGCATTATATGGAATGATGCTTCAGGCTGGAACTTTGGGCATAGTCAAAATCCGGAACAACCGGAGTTTAATTATGTAAAAGAAGTGGATTATATATCCGGTGCCAGTATAATGATTCGCACAGATCTCTGGAATGATATAGGGGGATTTGATACAGACTATTCGCCTGCTTATTGTGAAGATTCGGACCTTGCATTTAAGATAAGAGAAAAAGGCTTTAAAGTGATGTTTCAGCCACTTTCTGAAGTTATACATTACGAGGGTTATTCTCATGGAAACGATAAGGAAAAAAGCGCTTTAAGTTCCACAAAAAAGTACCAGCGGATAAACAATGCAAAGTTTTTTCAAAAATGGAAAACTGTTTTGGAGCGGGATCATTTTCCTAATGGTGAAAATGTTTTCCAGGCCAGGGACAGAAGCAGGTTAAAGAAAACAATATTGATGGTAGATCATTACGTGCCTCACTTTGATAAAGATGCAGGCTCCCGTACTACGTTGCAGTATTTGGAATTGTTTGTGAAAATGGGGTTTAATGTAAAATTTTTAGGAGAAAATTTTTACAAGCATGAGCCTTATACTACCGTATTGCAGCAAATGGGAATTGAGGTTTTATATGGCCACTGGTATGCGGATCATTGGGAGCGATGGTTTCTAGATAACCGGGAGAAGTTTGACTATATCTATTTAAACAGGCCGCATGTCTCAATCAATTTTATTGATTTTTTCAAAGAGCATTCAACAGCCAAAATAATTTACTATGGCCATGACCTGCATTTCTTGAGGAAAGAAAAAAAGTATGAACTGGAAAAGGATAATAACATTCTTGTGGAGGCGGCAAAATGGAAAAAAATTGAGATGTACTTGTTTGATAAAAGTGATATTATACTGACACCAAGCACGAATGAACAAAAAATAATTCAATCTTTAAGTGGCGATTTTAATGTCCAGTTAATGCGGCCGTATATATACAAAACGATTAGCGAACCTGTCACTGATTTTCAGCATCGAAAAGATATATTTTTTATTGGGGGTTTTAACCATACGCCAAATGTTGATGGTATTTTATGGTTTGTAAAAGAGTCATGGCCTTTAATAAAGTCACAAATTCCGGGAGTAAAATTCATTATTGCCGGCTCCAATCCGACGCAGGAAATAAAAGACCTTGCTGATGATGATATCATTATAAAAGGATACATAGGGGATGATGAAATGGAAAGACTGTATACAACCTGTAAAATAGCGGTAATTCCTTTAAGATATGGCGCCGGAGTTAAAGGAAAAACGGTGGAGGCAATGCGATATGGAATACCCCTGGTAACAACAAGCTTTGGCGTGGAGGGGTTGCCAGGAGATTTTTCATTTTTGAAAGTAACCAATACAAGCCAATTATTTGCAAATGCGATTATTGAGATTTACAATAATGGGATTATGTTATCTGAAATAAGCAGGCAAAGTATTCAATATATTAAAAATAATTTTTCAGAAGAAATAGCAACAGATATTATCCGCAAGGCCCTGGCAACAGTATAGTAAAAATTTAACCGAACACAGAAATTCTTAGTGAGTTGGATTTAAATGTGTTCAATTTCGAAAAAATAGGTAGGTGGGTTGAGTAAAGCATAATTTGGATATTCAAGATATTATTGCCTGGAAATTAGGCAGTACTCTTATCCGAAAATGCGCATGACAATTGCCGGTAAAAGTTTCATATTATCGTTCGTATTTTGAAATAAGAGCAACAGTAAATTTTAATATTCATGGAAAC
>CAMLEX010000764.1 GCA_946479055.1 uncultured Bacteroidota bacterium
CCTCTTTTGGTGATCTGTATTTTCCAAATAATAACGGAACCAATACGCCAGGTCCAAATTTCTTATTAACCTGGTTGATAAGGCTGATGACCAGGCCGGCAACAATGTTGAAAATAAGGAGCAATTGAAAAAAATAATCCCATGATTGATCCTGTGTTGTAACAGTAAACCCTTTGAATAGTCTGCCTGTAAGAAAAGGGTAAATGGAATACCTTACAAGGCTTATAAGAATTACAAACACAAAAAAAGATATAATTCCTTTTATTAGTAGGATTGTACCCAATGCTAAGCGATGAAATAATCTTTTTTCAAGAAGCAGATCGATATATCCGGATGTCAAACCAGTGAATAAGCCCAGGAATAATGCAGTGATCAGAGTGGCAGGTAAGCTGATTTTATCAGAATGCAAAGGTGAAAATGTGCGGATGGCGAGATAGGTCACCAGGGCTAAAAAAACATATGCAGTTATCCAAAAATTGATCTGTATAAGTAAATAATTCCAGGTGGGGAACCGGGTTGCAAATCTTCGTGCAAACCTTGTATAGTCAAAAACCCTGGACATTCTTTAGGAGTAGTTTACCAGTATCATCAGCTTATAAACATGGAAGCACTACCTGGTCTCGTGATGGTTTGAAGCCGCAATTTACTTCCGCTCAGGTGAGCCTGATTATCCGGTGATGCAAAAGTACTTAATCAAGATCCGACTCTTTTCTTTTAAATTATACGCATAGCTCATTTGGATCAATTCATTTTGACCCGCATTGCTGCATCTGTACAGATTGCCACGTTTCTCTTTTGTATAGATATCAGTATACATAATGTATCTTCTTTCGTTTGCCCATTTTTTTAATTGATCAGCATATGTTTTTTGAGTTGATTCTTTTCATGTATGGTATTCTGGCTGAGTTTACGTTGGTAGAACTTCCATTAAACCACTAAGCACAAAGAAAATGCTTTGTGCTTAGTGGGATTTATAAATCGTGGTAACCAGGTTTATTGCCTGTCCCAGAATGGCGGCGGCGCTATTCCCAATGAACGGAGGTATACATAACCCTGGCCGCGATGATGAATTTCGTTGTCGATAAAATAGAAGAGAATCCAGTACCCGGCACCTTCCCATTGACCAAAGGCAGACACTGTTTCCTGGAAACGATGAGGAGGTATTTGCGGCCAGAATGTATTAATCTCTTCGGTTGTCTCATCCCAAAGGCGCAGGATGTCCTCTTTGGTTTTGGGAGCAGGCAAATGAGATTCAGATTCAGCAAATGTTTTCCACTTATTGGTAGCAATTCCCCGGATGCCAGGACCGGCCATAGTTATCATTTCCAGCGCTAGCTCCGAAAAGGGACGCATTCCCCCGACAGAGTATTGAAATAATTCATTCTCCGGGAATGCTTCAATGACACGACGGGTGAGCTTGCGATGGCCCTGCCAGTGATTAAGAAGCGCTTCGGGAGTAAGTACAATTGTTGGGGTAAGTTCTTTTAATTGAATGGTACTGTTTTGCATGATTCCAGGATGTTTTTAACGGTTTAAAATTTGTTTTATAGCACAAAGAAAACCAGGGTCAGTGACAACCCTATGGCAGTATAGTTTTAAAAGATAAATTAATTTGGGGATTAACTGATCATTTATACAAATGCTGATCCTTCAGGTAATCGATCCCGTTTTTCTTCAAATAACTTATTCCCCATTGACTGACGAATTCATATAAAGGAGCAAGCGATTTTCCCTCTTCCGCCTTCACCGGTCTTCTATAAAACAACACGCCGAACGCCGAGGTTGGTGTTTTTCACCAACCGCACTGCTGTCGGGAATTTGCGAAACTTAAAAAAGTATCAGTCCCGGTGATGACAAAGAAATCCCCAATTGTCAACACCAGTTTCATAAAATAGTGCGGAAGAATATTTATACTCTTCCGGTAACTTACATATACCAACCTTCACTGGATTGCTATGAATGTAATCGAGTTTCTGTCTATAAACCTTATCGGTTCTTAATTCTATGCTTACTGGATTGCGTTCCCATAACTGATATTCTCTGTCGGCAGCATCTACCCTGAATAGTTCCAGCACTCCGGGGTGGTGCTGCTTCAGATCATGCTTTATCTTTTGCGCTGTATATTTCATAAAATCTCTTTGCACATGCGCCTGATGCATTAGCGGCTGCATCTGCCAGATTAAGTGAATATGATTTGGCATGATAACAAAGGCATACAGCTTTACCCGTTTATTTTCGACAAGAAACCGGAAGCTACTAATGATAATATCTTTATATTTATCAGGCTGTAATAACTTTTTCCATTCAAGGTTTGTGGCTGTAAAGAATTGTGGATATTCAGTGATAAAAGCTGGCATATGCGATATGAAAATATCGAATTTATCTGACAGGATTAGGGGAAAATCACTTGTAATGCGGTTGGTGAGAAACACCAACCTTGGCGTAAATTAATTTTGGGGATTAACTGATCATTTATACAAATGCTGATCCTTCAGGTAATCGATCCCGTTTTTCTTCAAATAACTTATTCCCCATTGACTGACGAATTCATATAAAGGAGCAAGCGATTTTCCCTCTTTTGACAAAAAGTATTCCACACGGTAGGGCTTTACAGATAAAATATTTTTTTCAAGCAGGTTGTCCCTTTCCAGTTCTTTCAATTGTTGGCTCAGCATTTTCTCCGACACTCCGGGCAGGTTATCTCTTATTTCGGAATAACTTTTTTTATCAAATTGATGAAGATGGGAAAGGATAAGCAGTTTCCATTTTCCGCCAATAAATCCAAGTGTAACATCCACGGGGCAGGTATATGTTTTATTATGCAGCCGGATCATTTCTTTTTTTTGTAAAAATAAAGAAACAATTCTGCCCTACTTTTTGGTAAGATATTGTTGTAAAGATCATAACAACTCATTTTTGTCA
>CAMLEX010000765.1 GCA_946479055.1 uncultured Bacteroidota bacterium
ACAGGCTGTGGTAGCTACGGGGAAAGTCTCCGCTACCGGGGGAGATTTAGAGGGGCCCATCAAAGTACAGACAAATGTGGACGTAGAAGAAATAATGGCCTGGAAAAATGGACGTTTTGAATTCAGCGGAATTTCTATCAGGGATATTATGAAACAGGTAGAGCGTTGGTATGATGTCGAAGTTGTTTACGAAGGAAACATACCGACAGAAGAATTCATGGGAGCAACATCCCGTCAGGACAATATATCCGCTCTATTAAAAGTATTTGAAGCCACCGGTAAAATACATTTCAGAATAGAAGGGAAGCGAGTCACTGTAATGAAATAGATGAGGGGAATGGGAGTTTAAAGAAATAGTTCTTTTACAGTTTCAGGAGAAATGCAATCCATTTACACCAATCGAATTATAAATAGCCTTGAGGAAAGAAGCACGATGTCCTCCGCTGGCGGAGGGAACCGAAAGGTTCGGAGCGAAGCTCGTGCGAAGCAAGACGGAGGTGGACCAATGAGCGAAGCTCATCCCCAATCCTCAAATCCTTTAATCCTATGAATCCTGGTTCAGACAAAGTAACCTCCCAACCGAAAACCACAGCTCTTACCAACCTAACAAAAAAGCCAACAGTGCTGTGAACACCGCTGGCCAAACGTTCAGGTTGAGCCCCCGTCCGAACGGATGTCCATCCGGGCGGGCATAAAAAACAAATCGTCTTAGACTGCTTATTATTTCATCAACCCAAACAAAACAAAGTTATGGCTTTAAAACCTCTTTGTGTAGCCAACGTTAGCGCTGTTGGCGTTCCGAATTCATTTCGGAATGCCTGCCAAACAAAACGGCTACTCACGCCCAAACTGCTGTTGATCATGAACCTCACAGCTATTCTTCTTCTTGCCACTGCCCTGCAGGTAAGCGCTATTGGCCATGCACAAAAAATTACCCTCGCCGTGCAGGATGTTTCTTTAGATAAAGTATTCAAAGAAATTAAAAGCCAAACAACCTACACCTTCTTCTACACAGACGACCAATTGCAAAATGCAAAGAAAGTTACACTGCAGGTAAGCGATGCCAGTATAGAGCAAGTGCTTGAGCTATGCTTCCAGGGCCAGCCCTTTACTTACCAGATTGTTGATAAGATGATCGTAGTAAAGTCGAAGATTGCGACACCGACGAAGGAGGTGGAAGCAACCTCTCCGACTCTCTCTCCTCCCATAGATATCCGCGGCCGCATCACAAACACCGACAACGAACCCGTCATCGCATCTATCATAGTAAAAGGCACCCAACAAGGAACTACAAGCAATGCAGACGGTTATTTTGAATTAAAAGACCTTGATGATAATGCAACTTTAGTAATTAGTGGAATTAGTATTGAAACATTTGAAATAAAAGTAAGTGGAAGAAAAGAATTTAATTTTTCTGCTAAGACAAAAGTGACAAGCCTGAATGAAGTGATTGTAAACAAAGGCTACTACAATGAAAAAAGAGCAATGTCAGCCAGTAATACTTATACTGTTACTGCAAAAGAGATAGAACGGCAGCCAGTAAGTAATGTTTTGCTGGCATTGAATAATGTGCCTGGTCTGTTTATTACACAGGCGAATGGTTTACCAGGGAGTGGCGTTACAGTAAGAATTCAAGGAACGAATAGTATGCTCAATGGTAATGACCCATTATATATTATTGATGGTGTGCCCTATTCTTCCCAATTACTATCCAGCTCTGCTGGTATATTAGGGTATTCCGGCGGAGCGAATGTAGGTAATCCATTTAGTTTTATCAATCCAGCAGATATAGAGTCAATTGATATATTGAAAGATGCAGATGCGACGGCAATTTATGGAAGTCGTGCAGCAAATGGCGCTATATTAATTACAACAAAAAAAGGTAAAGTCGGCCGTACAAAAGTAAATATTAATATGCAAGATGGGTGGGGGAAAGTAACACGAAAGTTGGATTTGCTCAATACTCAGCAATATCTGCAAATGCGAAAAGAAGCTAAGCGAAATGATAATGCTGGAATTTTGACTACCGATTATGATATTAATGGTTTGTGGGACACAACCAGATACACGAATTGGCAAAAAGAATTGATTGGAGGTACTGCACAATTTAAAGACGTTCAATTAAACATTTCAGGAGGGAATGCAGGTATTACCTATTTGATAGGAGGCGGATATCATAAAGAGACGACGGTATTTCCGGGTGACATGGCAGACCAACGAGGTTCTTTACATTTTAATATAAATAACACTTCCCCAAATCAAAAATTTAAAATTCAGTTAAGCGGAAATTATTTAATTGATAATAATCGTCTAATAGCTACCGACCTAACAGGAGCATCAATAGGGTTAGCTCCTGATGCTCCTGGTTTGTATAAGGTAGATGGAACTCTTAATTGGGCTCCTCGTTCCGATGGTGTTTCGACGTGGATTAATCCACTTTCATATTTGAATCAAAAATATAAAAGCAAAACAAATAACTTAATCGCTAACTCTATTATATCATATACGATAATACCGGGCCTGGAAATTAAAAGCAGCTTTGGGTTTACCAATTTACAGTCAAATGAAGTTAGTCTAACTCCATTAACTGTATTTGCACCTGAAAAAAGAGCCACTTCAACCAGGTCTGCAAACTTTGGGAACAACAATATCACCACTTGGATAATAGAGCCTCAAACATCATATGCGAGAAAAATTGGGAAGGCAAATGTTGAAGCTTTGATAGGAGCAACAATCCAACAAACTAAAAGTAATAGACAAGCATTCTCTGCAAGTGGTTTTAATAGCGACCTAGTTCTGGAAGATATAAGATCAGCGACCTCGGTGGTACCATCATCTTCATCTGCTATTTTTGTTTACAAATACAACGCTTTATTTGGACGGGTTAACTATAACTGGCAAGGGAAATATCTCGTAAATGCA
>CAMLEX010000766.1 GCA_946479055.1 uncultured Bacteroidota bacterium
AAAAGGTACCCCTTCTGCTTTGAAATTTATTCCTGAGCTGAAAGCTTTGAGAGCCATTTATTATTATTGGCTACTTGATCTGTTTGGTAATGTGCCTATCAGCACTGATTTTGCAAAAACAGACCCGCCACCCAATAATACCCGCAAAGAGGTTTACGATTTTGTCGAAAAAGAATTAATTGCAACAATGCCAGATTTGCTAAAAACAGGGCCTGATAATGACTCTACGTACGGACGGGTAAATTATTATACAGCCCAAACTGTTTTGGCAAAGTTATACCTGAATGCAGAAGTGTTCACCGGCACTCCCCAATGGGATAAAACGATTGCTGCCTGCGATGATATTATCAATTCCGGCAAATTTGCTTTGAGTCCAAGCTATAGCGATAACTTTAAGAAACTCAACAAAGGTTCTAAGGAGTTTATCTGGGTAATACCTTATGATGAGATCCAGGCAACAGGTTTTCAGCTCCCTCACATGACCCTGCACATGGCAAGTCAATCTACTTACAAAATGGGCGGACAACCCTGGAATGGCTGGGCTTCGGTTCAGGAATTCTACAATTCCTATATAGATCCTGTCCAAAATCCGGGTCCGCAAGGTACTGTTGTGGGCCTTGATCCTAAAGGCTTACCCATACAAGGGACAAAGGATAACAGATTATCAAACTTTATCGTGGGCCCTCAATATACATCCGACGGCGTTACTCCTTTGCTTGATGGAGCAGCAGATGCCACAGATCCTGATGGTAAGCCAATGACATTTACTCCTTACATCAATCAGTTGGAACCCGGCGCCTGGAGACAATCCGGTGCCCGGATAGGAAAGTATGAATTTTATACAGGAATGACAGGCCAGTTAAGTAATGATTGGGTTATTTTCCGGTATGCCGACATTCTTCTTACCAAGGCCGAAGCTCATGCAAGAAAAGCTACTAACTGGAATGATCCTACTGCTCTTGCTTTAGTCAATCAAATAAGAACAACACATGGTGGCGTTACTCCTTATGCAACCATGACAGCTGCAACTTTCCTTGCTGAAAGAGGCAGGGAAATGTTTTTTGAATGTACCAGGAGACAGGACCAGATACGTTTTGATACCTATAACAGTGCTTTCAGGTTTCACCCCGAGGATGCCAGCAAACACGTGAATTTATTCCCGATACCTGAAAGTGTGTTGAATGCAAATAAAAATTTAAAACAAAATCCGGGCTATTAATTGAATTCAAATTACTGACCGGACAACGAATATTCAGGAATGCAGAAAATGATTTTCTGCATTCCCTGCTTTTAAGCAAGTGAGAGTTATTGTGGTTACATTGTATTTTAAGAGAATCTTTTTTCTAACCTTATCAATAAATAATTCGGATTTCCCTTCCGTCACTTTTTTAACTTTATACTTCCGGGTATAGTACAGTGGGTAAAGATTATGATGTTAAACGCCAATTTTAAAAAGCTCCATTCATTATTGTTTTATAGCATTTGCTTTTCATGCCTGTTTTTTTTCTTAACAGTGTCTTTTTCCTGTAATCTACCCAAATCAAAAAGTAAATTATTTACACTTCTTCCTGGATCACAAACAGGTATTGATTTTTCCAACGATCTATCCTATAATGAAAAATTTAACCCTTACACTTTCCGTAATTTCTTTAATGGGGGCGGCGTTGCTATCGGCGATGTTAATAATGATGGCTTGCCTGATCTTTTTTTCTGTTCCAGCCAACAATCCAATAAACTATACCTGAATAAAGGGAAACTAAAATTTGAAGACATTACCAAAAAAGCAGGTGTAGGCTCGGATAGCGTTTGGTCAACCGGCGTTACGATGGCCGATATAAACGGCGATGGTTGGTTAGATATTTATGTATGCAAATCCGGTGAAATCAAAGGACGGAACCGCAGTAATTCTTTATATATTAACAATGGTCCATCCTCTTCCGGCGATATTAGCTTTTCAGAAAAAGCACAGGAGTATGGATTGGACAATAAAGGGCTTTCTACTCATGCAGCTTTCTTTGATTATGATAATGATGGCGACCTGGATTGTTACCTGCTTACTAATTCCTTTCGCTCAGTAGGTAATTATGATCTTATTAAAGATCAACGATCCATACCGGATACATTGGGCGGAAACAAACTTTATCGGAATGATGAAAATCATTTTACTGACGTTACAGCCGCCGCGGGTATTTACAGCAGTATGATTGGTTTTGGCTTAGGTGTTACTATATCAGATATAAATCAGGATGGGTGGCAGGATATTTATGTTTCTAATGATTTTTTTGAAAAGGATTATCTCTACATTAACCAGCACGATGGAACTTTTAAAGAAACTGCGGAAAAATATATCAGGGAAATGAGCATGAATTCCATGGGTGCTGATATCGCTGATATTAACAACGATAGTTACCCGGAAATTTATGTTACGGATATGTTTCCGGAAGAAGAAGGAAGAATTAAAACAAAAACTGTTTTTGAAAACTGGGATAAATACCAGTCTAACCTGAGCAACGGGTATTACAAACAATTTGTGCGGAATGCTTTGCAGTTAAATAATGGGGTACCAAAAAGCGATGCTGATACAAACACGAATGTTTACTTTAAAGAGATCAGTCGCTACGCAAATGTTTCTGCGACCGATTGGAGCTGGGGAGCTTTAATTACTGATCTTGATAACGATGGTTATAAAGATATTTTTGTAGCGAATGGAATTTATAAAGACATCACAGACCAGGATTATATTCAATACACGGCTGGCGCTTATGCTGATATCCGTCAGCAAATTATTAATAAAGAGAAAAATATTATTACGAACCTTATTGATAAAATTCCTTCCCATGCCATACCGAATTATGCGTTTTCCAATAATGGAGATCTGACATTTACCAATAAAGCAAAAGAATGGGGATTGGACGAAC
>CAMLEX010000767.1 GCA_946479055.1 uncultured Bacteroidota bacterium
CTGATGCTCTACATTACCATCTACAGCGTACTTACTATCTACAAGCGTCCTTTTAACCGGTTTATCATTTTTAAGCTCATAGTACCATAAGTTTGGTGGTTCAGCTACCAAAATTCCATCTTCAATTAAACAAATGGCCCTTGGCAGTACCAATGAATCGATTACTAACTTACGTTCGTCTGCAACACCATCTTTATTTTTATCTTCCAGAATAATGATTTTACCCGATGGCTTATCTTCTCCGGTGCCCAATGTATCAGACATATATCCATTCATTTCTACTACCCACATACGCCCCTTCTGATCAAAGCTCATTGCCACAGGTGTTGTTACTATCGGCTCGGCTGCAATAAGCTCTACCTCAAAACCATCTTCTATGACCATTTTACTAATAGATTCATCGGCAGGAACCACCGGCGATGTATTAAAATCGATTGGTTTTTCGGAAGTAGCTTTTGTTGTAGAAACCTTTTTATAACTCTGACATTGGTATAAAGAAAATACAATAAGTATTAAAAATGCGTATATGTAAACTTTCATAATAGGAACAAACGTGGAATAGTATTTAGTTATTTTTAAGTGGAATTTGTTGAAGTACTTTTAGCAAATAGCCCCAGAACTTTTGGACTGAAGATATCTGTACTTTTTCATCGGGCGAATGTGCACCATGAATTGTTGGTCCAAAAGAGATCATATCCATTCCCGGCAGGTGACCACCTAAAATACCGCACTCTAAACCAGCGTGACAGGCATTAACATTAGGTTCGGAATTAAAACTGGTTCTATATAGGTCTGCCATCAATTCTAAAATGCTGGAATCGGGATTAGGTTTCCAACCCGGATAATCGCCGCTGCGTGAAACATCGCATCCAATAATTTCCAGAGATGCACCAACGGCAATTGCTACATCGCGTTTAGTACTTTCAACACTACTGCGTTGCAACGATTGGGTAACAAATTCTCCGTTTCCAATAATAACTCTGGCCAGGTTAGAAGAAGCTTCCACAAGATCAGCAATATCAGGACTCATCCTAAAAACTCCGTTTGGGAGTGAATAAATCGCATTCACAATCTTGGTAAAATCCGCCTCATCCATTGTAAACCGAGGCAATTCCATTTCAACTGCTGTAATCGATAAAGAAGTTTCTATGGTATGAAATTCTGCTTCAATAATAGTTGTAAAACTTTTTATAAAGGAATTAAATTTCTCTTTTTGAGCGGGTGTTACCACTACCACAGCTTTAGATTCTCTTGGAATGGCATTTCTCAGGCTTCCGCCATCTACCGAACTCAACTGAATACCAATTTCCTTATTTGCTTCATAAAGCAATCGGTTCATCAATTTATTTGCATTGGCCCTGCCTTTATGGATATCCATACCAGAGTGGCCGCCAAGTAAACCTTTTATAGAGATCTCATATGCAATGCTATTGTCTGCAACCGGTTTTTGCTTATAAGTATATATTGTATTCGTATCTATGCCGCCGGCACAGCCGATGGTAAGCTCATCATCTTCTTCCGTATCAAGGTTCAGCAGAATAGTTCCGGAAAGATTAGTTGGATCAAGCTCCTTTGCCCCCGTCATCCCGGTTTCTTCATCTATTGTAAATAAAGCTTCAATAGAAGGATGAGTAATATCTGACGAAGCTAAAATGCTCATAATAGTGGCTACCCCAATACCATTATCGGCACCCAGAGTAGTACCCTTGGCTTTAACCCAATCGCCATCTACATACATTTCAATACCCTGAGTATCAAAATTAAAAATTGTATCGCCGTTCTTTTGGTGAACCATATCAAGGTGCGACTGAAGGATTACAGTTTGTCTGTTTTCCATACCAACAGTTGCCGACTTCTTTATAATTACGTTTCCAGTACGATCCTGAATTGTTTGTAGTCCAAGGCTTTTACCAAAATCAACCATAAACTGTATTACCCTTTGCTCCTTTTTTGATGCACGGGGTATTGCATTTAAACTGATAAAATTATTCCAAAGCGTTGCCGGCTCTAAATTTTCAACTTTCATTCCTTGCTCATTTGTATGTAAACAAACTTAGAGAAAAGTTTTTATATACAATTATGGCTAACCTTTTATCATCTTATTGTTGCACAAACAAGCTATTTGCAAGCACTTATGGCAACCATCCTTATCCACAACCCAATGTTCTATTGTAAAAATTAGGTTTTAAATGACGCTAATTATTATAAAGAATATGATATTAGCACTTTCTTTATTAAGAACATCCTATGAAAAAAATAATATTCTCTTTAATCCTTTGTGCATTTTCTACAATTGCTTTTAGCCAGGCTCTTTTACCGGGCAGCGTGTTACCTACAGCTGTTTTCTATAAAACTGATGGTAATGCTTATTCTACAAGTCAGATAGCTAAAGGAAAAAAAGCTTTATTGATGTTCTTTGATGCTACCTGCGAACACTGCCAAAGAACGGCCGCAAACATGTCTAAAAGAACTAAAGAGCTAAAGAACGTTAACATTTATATGATTACACAGGACGAGCAACGTTCTATAGATTACTTTTTTACCAATTACGGTAAACCACTACAAGCTTTAAAGAATGTTACGATACTGCAGGATCGCGATCGCGTGTTTATTCCCTTGTTTCACCCAAAACAATATCCATCGCTATACCTTTACGACACAGCTAAAAAGCTGACGTTTTATTCTAGCAATGAAAAGGATTTACCAAAATTCTTTGATCTGATGAAATAATCTAGGCTGTAGTGGTGGCAAATACAATTTTGTTGTAGGCGCCATCCCATAGCTCAATCCGCTTTTTAAGCGATTCAATAGTGGCCTGTTCTGCTGCCTTCCAGTATTCATCGTTATTACCGCATAAATCTGAAGTCATTTCAAGCGCAAGGTGACTATGATGATCTCCGTCAACTTCGATGTGTCT
>CAMLEX010000768.1 GCA_946479055.1 uncultured Bacteroidota bacterium
CGGATTTATCTTTTATCCTAAATCACCAAGGTATATGGGAAATAAGATATCGCCTGAAAAAATGAAACAGATAAAAGGGCATATCGCCAAAGTAGGTGTCTTTGTTAATGAGCCTTATGATGAAATGATGAGAACAGTAGAGAATTACCGGCTTGACATGGTACAATTGCATGGAGATGAAACGCCTTTCTTTTGTGAAAAAGTAGCCAATTATGTTACCGTCGTGAAAGCATTTCGATTGTCTGATAATGACCCCATAGATTGGATTGTCCGGCCTTACCATGAAAGTACGGATATCTATATGTTTGATACAATGGGCGCGGGATATGGAGGAACCGGGAAAAAATTTGACTGGAATGTACTTAAAGATGCTACGGTGAATAAGCTCTTTTTCCTGAGTGGCGGTATTGAACCAGGCGATGAAGAAAATATACAAACATTTACAAAGGAACCTGTTGCCCAAAAATTATTTTCAGTAGATATAAACAGCAAATTTGAAATAGCGGCGGGGGTAAAGGATATGAGAAAGGTAAAAGGATTTATTGAAAAATTAAAGGCGCCGCGAAGTAAACCTGAATGATCGGTAAAAGGCCTGGGGAAAGCCCGGTCCATTTTAGAAAAAATGAAAAGCAGTTATGATAAATATTAAAGTGAACGGAATAGTAGAATTAAAACAATTGAAACAATTAGATGGATTGGATATTGAATTCGCCGGGTTTGATTTTGATAAGCAATCATCCTGGTATATCGGAGATAAAATAGCAGGGAAGGAGCTTATAGCTGCTGATTTTGATATCAGGAAAGTAGGGGTATTCGTCAATGCAGATTTTGATGAAATAATGAAAGCAATTGATGAATACGGATTGGATGCAGTACAATTGCAGGGCAGGGAAAGTCCATCTTTATGTGAACAGTTATCAGATGAAACAGAGGTGATAAAGGCTTTCAATATCGGCGACTCAAAGATTTCTGTTGAAGAATTAATTGAAGATTATGATGAGGTTTGCGATTATTACCTGTTTCATGCAGCTAAGCAAGCTGATTGGAAACAACTTAATAAAGCCAGGATAGAAAAACCTTTTTTTCTTAGTGGAGATATTGGACCCGATGATAGTAAAAAACTGAAATCTTTTTCCCATCCTGATTTTTTTGGTGTAGATATTAATGAGCAGTTTGAAAAAAGTATTGGAGTAAAAGACATGGTAAGTATACTTCAGTTTAAACAGGGTTTGAAGAAATGATGCTCTGCGAGTCTCCAGAGGCATTCGCTGACTTCGCAGAGCCGTTTTGATGAATAGAATTACAGAACGATCAAGAGTGCGACGCAACAGGCGATGCCCGCCCGTACCGAACGCTGGTATCAAAAATTAAGAACGTAAACGGTACGTTCGGGCGGGCAATGAAAAACAAAAGCTGGTATCATAAATAAATTTTAATGACAACAAATAACTATACATTTCCAAACGAACAAGGCTACTATGGCCAGTTTGGTGGTGCTTATATTCCTGAAATGCTGCATCGCAATGTAGAGGAATTGAAGACAAAGTATCTCGAAGTGATCAATGAGCCGTCTTTTCAGAAAGAGTTCAGGGGTTTATTAAAGGATTACGCAGGTCGGCCCACAGCTTTATATCTTGCGGAGCGATTGAGTGAACAACATGGAACAACGATCTACTTGAAGAGGGAAGACCTTTGTCATACCGGTGCACATAAGATCAATAATACTATCGGGCAAATATTATTAGCGCAACGATTGGGCAAGAAAAGAATCATTGCAGAAACAGGTGCAGGACAACATGGAGTTGCTACTGCGACCGTTTGTGCATTGAAAGGTGTGGAGTGCATTGTCTACATGGGCGAAAAAGATATAGAACGACAGGCGCCTAATGTGGCAAGAATGAAAATGCTTGGTGCTACCGTAATACCGGCTACTTCAGGAAGTAAAACATTAAAGGACGCTACCAACGAAGCGATAAGAGACTGGATCAATAATCCGAATGATACGTATTATATTATTGGTTCGGTAGTAGGTCCGCATCCTTACCCGGATATGGTAGCCAGGTTTCAAAGTGTGATCAGCGAAGAAATAAGATGGCAGTTAAAGGAAAAGATAGCGACTGAATTGCCCACTCATGTGATTGCATGCGTAGGTGGTGGTAGCAATGCGGCAGGAGCATTTTATCATTTTTTGGAAGAGCCGTCGGTTCGGTTGATAGCTGTCGAAGCGGCAGGTTTGGGTATTGATAGCGGGTATAGCGCTGCAACTTCTCAATTAGGGAAGCCGGGTATTTTACATGGAAGCAAAAGTTTGCTGATGCAAACGGAAGACGGACAGGTGATAGAGCCACACAGCATTTCAGCCGGTTTGGATTATCCCGGCATTGGCCCATTGCATGCTCATTTGTTTGAAACAGGAAGAGCGGAATTTTTAAGTGCTACGGATGATGAAGCATTGCAGGCTGCCTTCAATCTCGCCAAACTGGAAGGGATTATTCCGGCTTTGGAAAGTGCACATGCACTTTCTGCATTAAAGCAATTAAAATTTAATGCTTCGGATAAAGTAGTGCTGTGTTTGAGTGGGAGAGGAGATAAGGACCTTGCAACGTACATGAAGTATATAAAATAAAAATGCATGAATAAAAGAACTTTGTTTTTGTTGTTCACTGTAAGCTGTTATATACTTTCCTGCGATCGCAAGCCATTTGTGGAACATAAATTGAAATTTGAAAAAGTAGCCGATGATTGTAGCCAGCAACAATCTTATTTCCGGTTAAATTCCAACGTTGGTGGGGAACGGTATGAGTTTGAAAAATGTTTACCGGCTGATTTTAATTTTGATCAGATCAGTACGGAACGACGTGGTGATACGGTGCTGGTCAATTTTAATAAAGCTGCCACTGATCAAAATAATAAAG
>CAMLEX010000769.1 GCA_946479055.1 uncultured Bacteroidota bacterium
TTTCCATCGAAGTAAGATACCTTTGTTTGGCCCTGTCCAACTCAGTTTGCGTAAACCCAAATCTTTTTGCTCTTTCTGTTTCCGTCCATATGGCTTTGAATCCCTTTTCCAATTCTCCCGGCTTGGCAACTATCACAGCACTGTAAATATCAAGCCCGGCCAGGAATCCATCAATGCTCGCTCCTCCCTGGATAAACGGCGCTTCGGGCGCCTGCGAAAGTTCATGGTAACGCTCACCAAGCATTTGATTAAATAAATATCTTTTGATACTGTTCCTGTAATCCATCTCCGTCTTCAGCTCTTTACCTGGATGTTTAATGATCACCTGCGCAACGGTATATTGAAATTCTTTATCAGTAACTGCAATGAACTGGTTCTTTCCGCTTAGTGGAATAGTGTACTTTGTCCGGGGCCTTATCACCGCCGGTTTTTTAAGATCAGCGAATTTTGCCTTGATTATTTTTTCCACGGCATTCACATCAATATCACCCACAACGATCAGCGCCTGCAGATCCGGGCGGTACCACTCTTTATAAAAACGCTTAATTGATTCGGGTCTAAAATTTTTAAGTACTTCTTCCGTCCCAATTGGTAAACGTTTACCATACCGTGAATGATTAAACAACACCGGCAGGTACTGCTCCTGCATGCGTTGCTGTGCACCTTTGCCTAATCTTTTTTCTTCCAGGATAACACCACGCTCTTTATTGATCTCTTCGGTATCTAATGTTGCCGCACCGGCCCAGTCCCGCATGATCTGCATACCATTTTTAAATAACTCTTCATCATCAGTTGGTATGGGTAATTGATACACAGTTTCATCAAAGCTGGTATAAGCGTTTAAGTCAGCGCCAAAACGAACCCCTGCCTTTTGCAAATAATCAACCAATGCATTCTTCGGGAAATGAGTGGTACCATTAAAGCTCATGTGCTCCATAAAATGGGCAAGTCCCAGTTGATCTTCCGATTCCAATATCGAGCCCGCTTTGATAACAAGATATAATTGCGCCCTGTCTTTGGGTTCGGTATTTTTTCTTATGTAATAAGTAAAACCATTGACCAGCTTACCGCTGCGCACAGCAGGATCCAGCTGCAGCAATTGCGCGAAGCTGGTTTGAAAAATTATAACTAATACAAAGAGCAGGGATAAATATCGTTTAATTGAACGCATATATTTTTAATATTATTATTTCATCGTGAAAAACTATATATGGTTTTTAAGAATAAAAACATAATTTATACGAACGAGTTTTCTCTATGCGGGAGGAAATATACAGGGATAAATGCTTCGCTGCCGGAAAGAAAAAATAAAAGGTTGCTCCGGACAATTGGGACAGCCTTTTTTGAAACCAAAACATACCATTGCTTACTTAAAGAAAGATCATTTTGCTTTTTATCACATAAATATTATACAAACTCTCCTTGCAATCATCCTAACGGGGTATTATGCAGTACCAATTTTTCCCTTCACGAAAAAAGACCTGTTAAAACAAGCCTTTTATCTTAAAACAAATACTACACGCTTACTTAAAAAACATCTTGTTTATACGGTGATTAATTGATCCTGCTTTATATTTTGTTCTATCGCATGAATCGCCTTGATTGTTTTAATAACGGAATCCGGCGTCACGGAAATGCTGTCAATACCCTGCTCCACTAAAAACTGTGCGAAGTCAGAATGATCCGATGGGCCCTGCCCGCAAATACCAACCTTTACTCCTGCTTCTTTGGCTGCTGTGATCAGCATGGTAAGCATTCTTTTTACTGCTTCGTTGCGTTCGTCATATAAATGTGCAACAAGAGATGAATCTCTGTCAAGTCCGAGCGTTAACTGCGTGAGATCATTGGAGCCAATGGAAAAGCCATCGATATGTTCAGCAAATTCTTTGGCCATGATGATATTTGATGGCAGCTCCGCCATGAGATAAAGTTGCAAATCTTCTTTGTGCTGCCACAAGCCAAACTCCGCCATTGTTGCTTTTACACGAAGGAGTTCTTCAACGGTGCGACAGAAAGGGATCATGACTGCAACATTCATAAGGCCCATTTCTTCTCTCACTTTCTGAATGGCCTTACATTCAAGACCAAATGCCTCCTTGTAATCCCTGGAATAATACCTGGAAGCACCGCGCCAACCGATCATCGGGTTTTCTTCATGCGGCTCAAAATGTTCTCCGCCCAATAGGTTGCGGTATTCATTGCTTTTAAAATCAGAGAAGCGAACGATGACTGTTTCGGGATAAAAGGCTGCCGCGATTTTTGCGATACCAAACGATAATTTTTGAATAAAGAATTCTTTTTCATTTTCAAAGCCACGTATCTTTTGCTGGATGGCTTTTGTGAGAGATTCAACCTTCAACGTTTTATGGGTTAACAAAGCAAGGGGATGTATACCGATATAATTATTGATGATAAATTCTTCTCTTGCCAAGCCAACGCCTTTATGTGGAATATGAGAGAACCGAAAAGCCAATGACGGTGATGCTACATTCAGCATCAGGTTGGTTTTTATTTTGGGCAGATCCTTTAATTCTGTTGCTACTATATCAAATTCCAATTTGCCTTCGTAAACAATACCTTCATCACCTTCCGCGCAACTGGCTGTAATAAGTTGTCCAGTGTGCAACTTATCCGTAGCATTGCCACAACCTACGATTGCAGGTACGCCCATTTCACGGGCAACGATAGCTGCATGGCAGGTACGGCCTCCCTTATTGGTAATGATAGCGGCTGCCTTCTTCATGATCGGCTCCCAATCGGGATCTGTCATATCTGTAACCAATACATCTCCGGCCGCAAATTCAATACCTTCCATCAGACGTTTATCTAATGAATACATGATGTGCACTTTGCCCGCACCAACTTTGTCGCCAACAGCAATTCCTTTTACCAAAGGGGTAGCAGCATGCG
>CAMLEX010000770.1 GCA_946479055.1 uncultured Bacteroidota bacterium
ATCCAGGTAAGGAAAAATAACACCTTAAGTACCTACTCCCACTCCTTGTCCACCCTGGTAGGGCACTTTGGTATCCAAAACCGAATGCATGTGTAAAACAGGAACCGGACGGGATGGGTTGCAGGCTTGCGTTACTACCATCGTACAACCATTTGCTGCAATTGCGGCGATTTTATCGGGTATTTCACATGCTAAACGGTAGGCCAGCATTCCCCCATTGGAATGTCCGGTTGCATAAACTTTATTGGGATTTATTTTGTAGCTGGCCAATAATTTATCTATCAATTGCCGGATAAAATTCACATCATCAATATTATTATACGCTGCGTAATCACAACAGCCGCCGGCATTCCAGCTCCTCGCACCTAATACGCCGGTACTTTTTACGCCTTCAGGATACACTACAATAAATTGTGCGGCGTTTGCTTTGCTGGTAAGTTTAGAAGTAGACTCAAATTGAGCGGCATCTCCGCCACCACCATGCAAGGCAATCACTAAAGAAAAATCAGATCCGGTATAATAAGTAGGCGGTAAGTTTAATGTATAGGTTCTTGCTTTGCCATCAACCGATATTGTTTTGCTAAACCTGTACAGTTCTTCAGTTTGAGATGCGTCTTTTTTTTTGCAGCCCCAAAATTGAAAAATTGCGAGAGCTAATAAGACCAGATAAGCAGTTAGTTTAGTTGTCATAGATACCCTTTGATTAAAATTTTCAGAAATTGATCTGAAATAGTTTAAACTGGGCGTAATATTATAATAATTTTTTTTATTCCTGAAACCCGGGCGGAAAATGATAACAACTATTGTCTCTGAAATTTATAGGACAACATAACAAGGCCGGAGGGATAGGTTTGCGTATTGATCAATTGCAAAGGAACTCCGCCCGGAAAATTTTGAAATAGGGGTTTACCTGCTCCCAATAAAACAGGGTGAACAGCTAAAGCCATTTCATCCACCAAATCAAGATTGATAAATGAAGAAATAAGTGCAGCGCCACCAAACAGCCAGATATCTTTTCCGGGTTCTTTTTTTATCTTATTTACTTCTTTGGCCAGGTCACCGCTGATCAGAATGCGTTGGCCTTCAACTTTATCCAGAGAATTGGAAAAAACATATTCTTTCAATGGAGGAAATCCGGGTGGGGCAGAACCTCCCATAGTAAGCGTCAGTTCATAACTTCTACGGCCCATAAAAACGGCATCAATGCTTTTGAAAAATTCAGTCATACCGTAATCATCGTCCGTAAAGCACCAATCAAATTCGCCGTTGGGACCTTCAATAAAACCATCGAGACTTACAGCTAATTGTAATATTATTTTTCGCATGCGGGAATAGTTGCTAAATAATGCACGAAGTAAATTTAGCAACCTATTTCTTTTTAGCAAAACCGATAAAAATAAACAGCGGACCAGGTTTCTGGTTTTGTATCGTTTTTTCCTCGTGCTTTGTAGTTATTGGGCATATATTCCCGGTCGCAATTATTATATCACGATGGTTAGTATAAAATTAAAGGGCGTTTAAGTTTTTTGAAGTCAAACAGACCAACCCGAAGAGTGCTACCCTTTTGTTTCAGGCGGCAATGGGAAGATTAGGAAAACTGAAAGACATCAAGCTTTTTTCGTCGTTTTGGTTGTTGAAAAACAAGCAACCTCCGATCTTTTCCGCCAGTTGCTGCATTTGTTGCAAATCAGGATTTAAAGGATGGCTAGTAGCCCTGGCGGTAGATTTTATTTCAAGTACAAAGACATAACCATATTTTTTTGCACTGAACCGGATACAGTTATTTTTTGTATTACCGGTAATGGTTGCTATCATCCCACTTATGACAGAAGCAACCCATTCATTGTTGTATTCAACGGTCATATTCCCGGGAATTTCGTTGATAAAAACGTTTTGATGACGGACAGCGGTGGGTAAAAAACTGGTGATCAGGCGGTCCACCAGGTGATGTAGTGGTTCCATAAGGTCAGTTTCATTTGGTAAATAAAAATTCTTCATAGGTCTGAGATTATTTTTAAAATGGGTGTTCAATTTTAAAACTCTCGGGGGTCAAGGATGATGGCTTGTTTATTTATATCTTGGTTGCGATATCAAAGAAACTACAGATAAAGGCCCGGAAAAATAGAGATGTGTATAAATGTTTTGTAATGGTTGATAAGGAAGGCTTGTCGAATTTATTCTACAAGACAAGTGCTGATCGATTACTCAGAATAGCTCTTATTAATCAGCGGAATAAATACGTTATCGTAAATTAAAAAAGTAATAAGAAATATTCCCATCTCCTGAGTTGTAAATAGTGAGTAGGCAGAAGTGAGTAAAGAAATCGGCTATCAGGCGCAACTTGCAACTACCGGATGCTAACTCGCCATTCACTATTGCCAACTCACAATTTAACTATACCTGTCATTTCTCCAGGGATAAGCCGTATTGGAATAGCCTCTTTCTTCCCAGAAACCCAATTTGTTTTGTTTGAGAAATTCTATCCTGCTGATCCACTTCGATCCTTTCCAGGCATATAGCTGCGGTGTGATCATCCGTACCGGACCGCCATGTTCTTTGGGCAATGGCTTTCCTTCTGCGGTATGTACTAACAATACATCTGGCTTCAGCGCTTCTTCCAGCGAAACATTGGTAGTATAATCATCATAGCCATAACATAAAATATGTGTGGCTGTTTCTTTGGGCTGTGCCAATGCAGCAAGATCAAGCAGCCGAACACCTTTCCAACTCATATCCAATTTGGACCAGGTAGTAACACAATGAAAGTCGGAAACATCATCGGTTTGCGGCAATGCCATGAATTCTTCCCAGTTTAATTCAACCGGGTTTTCTACTTCGCCATCAAGCACCAATCTCCATTCGGCTAATGAAATATCGGGTTGAATGCCAAGATCGAGCACCGGCCAT
>CAMLEX010000771.1 GCA_946479055.1 uncultured Bacteroidota bacterium
ATGTCGCCCGATCCATTTGGAAAGAGCAGCACTTCAAAATTGTTTGATTAGGTTTTTGGGTTAATAAAAGGATTATGCCAAATACCAAAAAGCAGCTCGTCAAGCGGGCTGCTTTTTTTTGTGTTGGTTGAGTTAGTATTTGATAGCATTTTCAACCTTTGGGAAAGGAATTGGGCTGTTTAGGAAAGAAAATGACGGTATCCGGAAAGAACTTGAAGAAATAATGAAATTCAGGCAAAAAAAGATTGACGCTTATTGGAGGATTTGATACTTTGGATGGATGATTCTCTTGCCCAGAATGATTGTTTTCCATGAAAATTTGCTGGGAATAGGAATAAAAAAGCCCCGCGTGGTGTACGCAGAGCTAAGAAATCTTCGGCTTATAGCCTTATTGTGAATTGTCTTTCAGGATTCAAATATACATAACCAAATTAATTAAGCAAGATAATGCCGGAAAATCAAGTTTTAGCCCTCGATTTAGGAAGCAATTCTATCGGAGCTGTAATAAGGAACCCTGCAGAAGAAAATCAGTTTGAAAAAACTACAGTCACCACTTTTGAAACTGGGGTTGGAAAGGATAAAGAAAATAAATACACCATTTCTCTTGCTGCCAATAGAACCAGTAAACGAAGTATCAGGCGGCTTTACCAGTCGAGAAAATACAAACTGTGGGCTGTATTGAAAGCCTTGATTAAAAACCCAGACAAGTTGTATTGCCCTATTAAGCAAGAAAGCTTGAAACGATGGAAATATTACAACCGGGAGGAAGCGCGGAAAGGAAATGGCGGCAGGCAATACCCGGTTAATGATCTCCTTTTTGCTAATTGGATCAAACTGGACTTCAACAACGACGGAGTTCCAGATTACATCAGTCCTTATCAGTTGCGTAAAGAATTAGTCACTGTAAAACTGGATTTTAATGATGAGACAAATCGGTTTAAATTGGGAAGAGCTCTTTACCATATTGCGCAACATCGAGGATTTAAGAGTAGTAAAATCGTGAATAATAAGGATGATGAGAAAGAAGAACAGCTGGACTTAACTGAAGATATCATTATAGGAGCCGAAAAGCCCAAACAAGAAAAGTTCAACCGAGAAGTCGAAAAATTAGGATTTACTTTTAACCCAGAAAAAGAAACGATCGGAGCATTGTTTGCCCGGGTAGAAACTGAAGGTATTCATAACCCTGAACGAAGAGCAGAAGGCATACGTATTCGCAAAGACCTGCACCAGTATGTGACCCGGAAAATGTTGATCAAGGAGGTAAAACAGATTTTTGATTTTCAGCAATTAGATTTTAGTTCCATTTTTGATGAAAATGGAGAAGAAATATCAATACCCCATTCTCCAATTTTTTGGCAAAGACCGTTACGCTCACAAAAGGGATTAGTGGGTTATTGTACATTAGAAAACTGGAAAATATTTGATAAGAAAAAGAATAGGGAAGTTTTTGTAGGTAAAAAGCGTTGTCCCGTAAGCAGACCGGAATTCGAAGAATTCAGAGCATTGAGTTTCATTAATAACATTGCCTATCGGGAAAAAGGTAAGCAGGATAGTAAATGGAATTTTCTGCCGCCGGAAATGCGAGAGGAACTGTATCGGGAGAAGTTTTTTGTGCAGAAAGATTTTGAATTTTCTGCGATCGTTAAATGGATAAAGCAAAGAAATAAGCACGATAACTGGGAGCTCAACTATAACTATAAAACAAATGTTTCGGCGTGTGTTGTCTCTGCACGATTGAAAAGAATATTTGGAGAGGATTGGAGTAAGCTCATTACACGAACAGACAGGAAAGGAATGAATTACCCGACTCCCTTTTATGAGGATCTATGGCATGTTTTGTTTGAAAGCGACGACCAGGATTTTGTGGAAGAATATGGAAGATCGAAACTGAAGTTAGATGATGAAAAGGTTCAGCAACTGCGTTCCCTATGGTTTGCCATGCCGGTGGGTTATGCACAGTTGAGCCTGAAAGCGATCAATAACATTTTGCCCTTCTTAAGGGAAGGCTTTATTTATACAGATGCTGTATTGTTAGGCAAAGTGCCTGAAATTCTTGGCGATGAAATCTGGAATCAGAATAAAACATTGATCACTCAATCGCTTAAGTCATCAGTGATTGAAAAGAACCGAGAAGAAAAGAGAATATTGAACATCGTCAATAACTTGATTGCGCAATACAAGGCCATACCCAAAGGAAACGGCCGTTTTGCCGATAATGATACATCTTATGTAATTGGGTCACGGGATGCGCAACTTCCTGCTAATAGTATTGAACGGGACGATGTGCAAATACTAAAAGCCACTGAAGAAGGCTTTGGTAAAGAAACATGGAAGAAATTTTCCGAAGAAGAAAAGCAGCAAGTTCTTGGACAAATTAAAGAACATTACCAGCAATTTTTTAAATCTGCCCAACGCGATTTCTACAGGTTACCCCGGTTGGGCGATGCAATGAAGAAATTTCTTGCTGACAATTTCCCTGACTTGTTGTATTGCCCAAAAACATTTGATAGAACAGGAAATGGAGAAGAAAAATGTAATTGTGAAAAATGTAAACGACTAAATAAGCTCTATCATCCTTCCATGGTTGCGATTTACCCTGCAGCAAGGGAAGAATTTTATAAATATGATGGAATAGAGAAACGTATAGTAATGCTTGGATCGCCTAAAACAGGTTCATTTAAGAACCCGATGGCTATGCGCACATTATATGAACTGAGAAAATTAGTGAATTATTATATCGCAACCGGACAGGTGGATGAAGAAACAAGAATAGTAGTGGAGGTAGGACGAGAATTGAACGATACCAACAAAAGATGGGCTATTGAAAAATACCAGGAGATCAGACGTAAAGAAAATGAAGAATTTGCAACGGCTATTCTTGAATTAATAAAAGATCC
>CAMLEX010000772.1 GCA_946479055.1 uncultured Bacteroidota bacterium
GCGGGCGGCCATTGATCTATGCTCTTTTCAGGGCCATTTGCGATAAAGGAGATAAAATAATTTATGCGGTTCCCAGTTGGAATAATAACCATTATACACATTTTGTAGAAGGAGAGCATATTGTAGTGGAAGCCAAAGCAGAAAACAACTTTATGCCTTCGGCCGATGATATACGGCCTTTTATAAAAGAGGCCACATTGATTGCTTTATGCTCACCACAAAACCCAACCGGCACTACCTTCAAAAAACATGATCTTGAAGCGATTTGCGATCTTGTATTGGAAGAAAATAAGCGCCGCAGTGAAAATGAAAAGAAACTGTATGTCATGTACGACCAGATGTACTGGCATCTTACGTATGGAAGTATTGAACATTATAATCCGGTTTCGCTTAGAAGTGAAATGCGTAACTACACTATTTTTATTGATGCCATCAGTAAAGTATTTGCAGCAACTGGAGTTCGTGTTGGATGGAGCTTAGGGCCAACAGTCATTATCAATAAAATGAAAGCTATTCTAACACATCTGGGAGCCTGGGCACCGATGGCGGAACAAAAGGCAGTAGCCTGGTATCTTGTTAACCGTGATGCTATTAAAAAATATCTCTCCCATTTTAAAAAAGAAATTGAAGAACGGTTACGTAGTATTTACGATGGCTTTATGTTGTTAAAAAGTGAAGGCCTGGCTGTTGATGCTATTGCTCCTGAAGCAGCTATATACCTCACCATACAAATAGACCTGGTTGGAAAGAAGACCTATGACGGAAAGCTACTGGAAAATCAGAACGATGTGACGGAGTATGTCCTGAATGAAGCTGGTCTTGCCGTTGTACCTTTTTATGCTTTTGGCGCCAGCCGGAATTCTGCCTGGTACAGGTTAAGCGTAGGAACATGCAGAAAAGATGAAATAAGCGAAATGATTGACAAACTAAGAGAGGCATTGAAAAAACTATCCTAGTGATTTGTCGGTGGTGAATGGTGGGTGGGTTCTCAAACTATAGCATATACTTGCCACTCACTTTAAAATGCTTCAATAAAAAAAGGAGGGAATGATTATTCTCTCCTTTTTTATCAGTTCTTTCTTACAAATTCAATTCTTATTGATCAAAAATCTGAATTGTTTTAACTCAGTAAAGCGGATAGCTTTCAATATTTTTTTAAAGCTGGAAGTAATTCGATTACGATCGACCAATTCATGAGCTATGCAGAATTGTTCATCTGACTCTGTTAAGCGAAGCATATCATTGAGACATTCAACTTCCTGCTCAATGGCTTGTTGGCTCATAAACTCGCTTTTCAGCAATACTAACAGATCCCGATTAGGCATTTTCATCACACAAGCATTTTTAATAACCTGACATCCCTTTATGACTGGGGCAACCACAATTGCTGCCTTTGCCCGAGCCGGAATAATAATTACGATTGCAAGCCGAAAGAAAAATCATTCCCGACAACAAAAGTAACAGTGTTATTTTATTTACGTTCTTCATAATTTGGATTTCTAAATTAAAACTATTTTGTTAACAAATTAGTATGCATTTCGCTGAAATCATAGAAAAATTAACATGACTCAAGACCTGGCTGTAAAAAAGGCAAGTAAACCCCGCATACTAGTAATACCGCTTGATTGGGGCCTTGGCCATGCTACCCGTTGTATCCCTGTTATTTATGAGTTAATAAAGCAAAATTCTGAAGTCTGGTTAGCAGGTGAGGGGGCCCAGGAAGCATTATTAAAAAAGGAGTTCCCAACCCTGCCTTTTTTGCCCCTGAAAGGCTATAGGGTAAAATATAGCAGTTCCCGGTTTGGTCTTTTTCTATCCCTTTTTTCCCAACTGCCCCGGCTTTTCAAAACAATCAAAAAAGAAAATAACTGGCTTAAAAAAGCAGTAAACGAATATCAATTTGACGCCATCATTGCTGACAACCGGTATGGTTTGTATCATTCATCCATTCCCTCGGTTTTCATCACTCATCAATTAACAATCAAAACCCCGTTTGGAAAATGGAGTGAACAGCTTCTGCAAAAAATAAATTACCGGTTTATCAATCGCTTTTTTGAATGCTGGATACCCGATGAAAAAAAAGAAAATGGTTTTGCCGGTGAGTTATCACATCCTATTATAATGCCTGCTATTCCTGTTCATTATACCGGCATATTATCAAGACTGAAAAAAAACAAAATCGAGGAACAAAAAAATCATTTGTTTATTTCTCTATCAGGGCCAGAGCCTCAAAGAACTTTACTGGAAAATAAAATTGTGAATGAGATCAGTTATTATCACGGAACTGCAACGGTTGTAAGGGGTTTGCCAGCTGCTACCCATCTTATTCCTTCTACCCGTGATATCATTTTTTACAATCATCTCAACAGTGAAGATTATAATAAGGCTATTGAAAGAGCTGACTATGTAATCAGCCGTAGTGGCTATTCTACAGTGATGGACATTTTAACTTTAGATAAAAAATCAATTTTGATTCCCACGCCCGGACAGACAGAACAGGAATACCTGGCAAATTATCTTACACAAAAACAACTTGCTTTTTGTGTCAATCAAAAACATTTTACCTTAAAAGAAGTTTTGCAAAAAGCTGCTGCGTTTGATTACAAGATCATAGATAATGTTAACAGAAAGGAATTAACACCGCTAATCAGTGCTTTACTAAATAAGATTTCACAAAGAAACGACTATTGATTTTTTAAACCCTTATGGATTCTGTTAAAAAAATTGAGCTATTTAATGGCCGCCCTTCGTCTTCCCTGATCTTGCTTTCCCATAATCAATAAGTCGCCAAATAGTTCCTGTTACAACAGAAAGAAAAGCCGCCGGATTATTCAATTGCCGGGTTTTCCCAATGAAAACTGCATTTTGAAGTATTCAACAAGAATGAA
>CAMLEX010000773.1 GCA_946479055.1 uncultured Bacteroidota bacterium
TTCCAGATCCTTGGGTTGCAAATGTCCCATACTTTGTTCAATATAAGCGGAAGGAATTCCGATAATAAGTATTTCTGAATTTTTAATCACCTCCTCGATATCAGCTGACATGGAAAGTAAGCTAACATTAAAATTCACGGACTGCAGGTAAGAAGGATTATGATGCCGCCGCTGTATGTACTCAATGTTTTTTTCATTGCGTATCCACCAGTTCACAGCATTTCCATTATCAGTCAAAATCTTTACCAATGCTGTTGCCCAACTGCCGCTTCCGATAACACCAAACATAGAACCACGATTTTCAAGATTATAAAATGATTATGAGGAAATAAAATTAAGGAAAGCACGATGATATAAAGGATGTTGATAGGATTATGAAGAAATAAAATCAAAAAGAGCCACGAAAAAAGCAGCTCTTTCATATCCATGTAATCCTTTTAAATCCATCCAATCGTGGTTCTACTTCTTTTTCTCAAACAACTTATCCTTTGCCACTACATTCACTTTCATGCCATCCTTCAACGTTTTGCTAATTGCATTATAAGGACCAATCACTACATCTTCCCCTCCGCTCAATCCACTGATTATTTCAATATTATTAATATCTTGTATTCCTGATTTTACAACAACTTTTTTTACCGTTCCATCTTTTTGCAATACAAAAACAACTTCTTCCAATTCATCACTCATAGAAGTTTCGGGTTCGTTATTCTGATTATCCTCATCTTTACCAACTGCTGATTCTTTCTTTTTATCAGCAAGACTTTTATCGCTTCCTTTAACTCTTGCATTGACAGCTGTTATTGGTGCTGCCAATACATTATCCTTTCTCCTCGTCTTAATATCAGCGCTGGCATTCATACCCGGACGAAATGGAAATTTTTTCGGTCTTGCCGGATCAATAAGGTCTTTATATGAGTTATAATCCAATCTTATTCTTACTTCATAATTCGTTACATCATTAGAAACAGCAGAAGCAGCTGTAGTTTTGGTGCTGCTTGCAATTTGAGTGACAATACCTTTGAACTTACGATTGTTATAAGCATCCAATTCTATATCAGCCGAATCTCCGATATTTATTTTTACAATATCATTTTCTCCGACATCTACTCTTACTTCCAGCACACTCATATCGGCTACTGTCATCATTTCCGTTCCCACATTAAAGCTATTCCCTGCTACTCTCTCCCCTTTTTTTACTTTCAACGATGATATAACTCCACTCATGGGAGCTACCAGTGTAGTACGCCCAAGGTCTTTGTTTGCTTTGGTAAGCCCTGTTTGCGCTGCCTGTACATTGGCCTGCAATCCTTTTATACTTTGCTGAGCAGCATTATAATTTGCCTGTGCAGAGCGATAAGTAGTTTGAAACTGCTCAAATTCCGCCTGCGAAATAACTTTCTGATCAAACAAAGATTTATTGCGATCATAGGCTTGCTTGGCCTGGTCCAATGCAGCTTTGGTGGCTTCCAATGCTGCTTTACTATTAGCAACGGTAGCCTGGGTTTGTCCTACCTGCGATGAAGCTTCATCTCTTTGTAACGCATAAATGTCAGCAAAAATGCGTGCAAGCACCTGGCCTTTTCTCACACTATCTCCTTCCTCAACATTCAATTCAGTGATCTCGCCAGAAATATCCGGACTGATCTTTACTTCTACTTCAGGATAAATATTTCCGCTGGCCGTTACTGTTTCAATGATCATTCTCCTCGTCACTTTTTCAACAGCTACTTTTTCACCGCTATCGTTTTTTCCTGCCAGTAGTTTCCCAATAACTAATACAAGGATCACAACTCCCAGTACGATCAGTATCCATTTTAAAGTTTTTTTCATACCCTAAATCCCTAAAGGGACTTTTATACTCTGACAATCGAAAAGACTTCTTTTGTCCGAATGGTTAAAAAATATTTTTGTTTCCAGCTACATTACTACTATCGTCGCCCCTTGCGACGCTCCATTCATGGTTCGGTTCGTTAATCATCAAGCCTCATCCTCTTATCCTTCTCCGAGGGAGAAGGAAGGTACAGCATTACAAATCCAAACTTCATATCTACCACTTCAACTTCATCTCTTTACTCAACATTTTCGGAGAACACTTATTCTATCAGATTTTCCGAAAAGCAAGGGCTGTGCGTTGATGGCCTTTCCGCCGCGGCGGAGAAGACCGGGATGGGACCTTACAACTTCAACCCCTGTCCTTTATAAAATTCCAGCAATTTTACTTTAAATACATAATCATATTGTGCATATAATAATTGTGTCTTAGCTGTTTGCAATGCATTTTGACTATTCAGTAATTCATAAGTAGATAACAAACCCAATTCGTAACGCTTATTGGCAAAATCATACGCCTTTTGGGCAGTTTGAACTCTTTTTCTGTTTGCATTAAATTTTTGGATCGCTGCGGTCGCATCTATATAAGCTTTATAAATATCCTGTTTCAACTGCTGGTCGGCTTGCTCTTTCGTAAGCTCTAAATTTATTACAGTTAATTTTGATCGCTCCCAACCGGTTCGGGCAGCCCGTCCATTAAAGATGGGTACGCTAAGACCAATGCCGATATTTTGTCCGAAGTTTTCTTTAAACTGTTTACCAAAGCCATTAGATTTCACATATCCTACAACAGTGTTTCCGTTTTGCAGAGTAGGTTGCTCTACATTATAAAATACACCCCCACCGGCATCTACTCTAAGTGGCGTAATGGTGTAACCAGTGACCAGCTGGTTATATATAGCTACTTTTTGAAAATGAGCATACCTGGAATCGAGCCCTCCAAATGCTGAAATAGTAGGATACATCGCAGCCCGCGCAACATCCATGTCTTTCACTGCCGATTTTATACGCAATTCGTTTACTTTTTGCTGAGGCAAATTAATTAAT
>CAMLEX010000774.1 GCA_946479055.1 uncultured Bacteroidota bacterium
AAATCTTTATCAAGGATAATAAAATCACCAAATTTCCCTGCCTCCAAACTCCCTTTTTCTTTTTCTTCAAAATTGGATTTAGCTGCCCAGATGGTCATACCTTTCAATGCTTCTTCTCTTGTCAATGCATTTTCGGTTTGATAGCCAGCATCCGGCCATCCTTTCGCATCTTTGCGGACAACAGCCGCATAAAAAGTTTTGAAAGGTGAAATATCTTCTACCGGGAAATCAGTGCCAAGCGGTAACCATCCGTTTTGTTGTAATAATTGTTTGTAGGCATAAGCTCCTTTCGCTCTTTCATTTCCTAACCGATCAGCGGCCCAGTACATATCACTGGTAGCATGGGTAGGTTGCACAGATGGGATAATAGAATTTGAACCAAATAAATCAAAATCGTTTTGATTCACGACCTGTGAATGTTCAATGCGCCAGCGCAGATCATTTTTGCCTTTTAAATATTTTGCATAAATATTGAGTATGGTTCTGTTGCCGCTATCGCCTATAGCATGTGTACACATTTGAAATCCTTTTTGCGAGATCCAGTTAGCTACCGAGTCAAAATGTTCCGGCTTGCTTAATAAAAATCCGGAATAGCCCGGCTTATCACTATAAGGTTGCAACAAACAGGCGCCTCTTGATCCCAGGGCGCCATCACCATAGACTTTAAAGGCTCTTACATTCAACCGAACCGTTTTGATGATGCCGGTTTTTTCCAGGTAATCAAAATTAGCTTTCTCATCACTCAGCATTATATACAGACGCATTTTCAGTTCGCCTTTATCCTGCAACTCTTTTATCATGTCTACGGCTGTGTGATTTAACCCGCAGTCATCAATAGTGGTAAGTCCCATAGCAAAACAATTTCTTTCCGCATCAAGCAATGCTTTGTTGAATTGTTCTTTGGTTGGTAAAGGTATTTTTGCTGAAACAAGATCAATAGCATTGTCAATCAATATGCCGGTCAGCTTAGGTGTGAATGAATCTATAGGACGAGGCTTCTTTACTTCTATTTCCCCACCAATTAATGTGTCTCCAACTTTTATACCAGCAAGGTGAAGTGCTTTTTGATTGGCAATGGCAGCATGGCCATCTATCCTTGTAAGCAACACAGGACGATCAGGAAATAATTCATTTAATTTTTCATTAGTTGGAAAATCTTTTGCAGCCCAATCATTCTGATCCCATCCACGACCGATCAACCAGCCGTCCTTATTCTCGGCGGAAAAAGTTTTTAGTTTTTCAATGATCTCTTCCCAACTTTTGGTGCCAACAAGATCAGCGGTTTGCAATCCCGATCCATAGCCCACAAAATGTGCATGCGCATCTATAAAGCCAGGGTATATAAATTTCCCTCGTGCATCTGTCCTTTCTTTTGCTTCATATTTTTTTTCAAGATCTGTTGTTTTGCCAATAGCTAAAATTTTTCCATCTTTTATTGCCATTGCTTCAGCCATGGAGAAAGCAGAATCCACTGTATAAATGGTAGCATTATAGACCAACAAATCAGCTTTTTCTTTTGGCGAGCAGGATAAGAGTGTTAGAATCAAAAAAAGAAAAAGGAATTGTATGCGCATATAATAGTGGTGAAATTATTAGTTTTTAAAATGTAATTAGATTCCTGCTAAAAACTGTCCCTGTATGTACTCTGCTACGCTTGCAAGGGATTTTGTTTGTTCAAATACAGCCAACTGGCGATCAGCACCAGTACCTTTTTCCAGCATCTGGTGTACAAAAGCTATACGATGACGACTGCCCAAATGATCAAGGACAGGGTCAATAAAATCAAGCAGTTCATAGATCAAGGCCCGTGTATTCACTTCTTCTTCTTTTCCAAAATCTATTAAATAACCATCTACGCCATAGCGGCTGGCCCGCCATTTATTTTCATTCAGTAAGGCCCGTGAATATTGAATGAAGTTGAGATTTTTAGAACGTAGCATATATATACGGGCACAAATAGCCTGGAAAAGCGAAGCGATAGTGATCGTTTCATCCACAGTCATCGGTATATCACAAATGCGGAATTCAACCGTATTAAAAAACGGATGCACCCGCAAGTCCCACCAGATCTTTTTTGCGTTATCAATGCAATTTGTTTTGATCAGCAGTTTGACATAGTTATCATAAGCTTCTATACTGTCAAATGCATCCGGAATACCGGTGCGGGGAAATTTATCAAATACTTTTGTGCGGAATGATTTGTAACCCGTCATTCTTCCTTCCCAGAAAGGAGAATTTGTGCTTAACGCAAAAATATGGGGCAGGAAATAACGGGTGGAATTGGCGATATGATTGGCCATCTCCCGGCTTTGCATACCTACATGCACATGCAAACCAAAGATCAGGTTACTCCTGGCGGCTTCCTGCAGTTCATTGACAATTTCATTGTAGCGGGCATGATCGGTTATCAACTGGCTTTCCCAATGGCTGAAAGGGTGAGTGCCCGATGCACCCATTGCAAGATCAAGGCTGGTTGCTATTTCTGAAATCGTTTTTCGCAAAAGCGATACATCCGCAAATGCTTCATCTGCATCGGCGCAAATATCAGTGCCTACTTCTACTACGGCCTGGTGCATTTCCGCTTTTACTTTGTCTTTTATCACTTTCTGGCCTTCCTGTACTATCTTTTGTTCATGGCTTTTTAATTCCTTTGTTACCGGATCAATGACCATATACTCTTCTTCCACGCCCAGGGTAAAGGTTTTATAGTTTAATATCATAGCAATTATTGGGTAAAAATTTCTTTTAAGTCAGCGATAAGACCTGGTATCGCTGCGCTGTTTATTTTGTCTCTTCCGGCGTATAATGAAGCGCCATTATATTTGCCATTTTCATTTAATACAAAAACAGCAACACTTTCTTCTTCC
>CAMLEX010000775.1 GCA_946479055.1 uncultured Bacteroidota bacterium
AAGGTAGGAGAGAAGGTGGGGGAATTATTGCGGTATTAAGAGATTTGTCGAAAAATGGGGTAAATTTTGAAGAGTATTTATTTTATTTGTTGGAAGATTTAAGAATTGAGTAGCATCCTGATTTATATCTTTGTGTTATATTAATTGAATTATTTTAAAAAGACCAGCACTTTAATTCAAGTTTATGGCTATAAAAGTAAAATTTCAAATATTTGTTAGCTCTACTTTTGAGGATTTAAAGGAAGAAAGAGAATTAGTTATAAAGGCAATTCTAGAAATGGGTCATATTCCCGTTGGTATGGAAATGTTTAGTGCTGAAGATGAGGAACAATGGAAATTAATACAACGACAAATTGATGATTGCGATTATTATGTTGTTATTGCCGCGCATCGTTATGGATCATTAGATGGTAAAATAAGTTATACAGAGAAAGAATATGACTATGCATCTTCCATAGGAATCCCCACCTTAGGATTTGTAATATCTGATCAAGCTGAATGGCCAGTTTCAAAAAGTGATACTGCAACAGATAAGAAAAAAAGACTTGATAGCTTTAAATCAAAAATCAAAAAAAAGCTAATTAGCTATTGGACAAATAAGGAGGACTTGTATGGTAAAGTTTCAATAGCACTAATGAAACAATTTACAACTAATCCAAGAGTTGGGTGGATAAAAGCAAACGAAATGGCTGGTCCTGAGGTGTTAATTGAATTGTCAAGATTAAGTAAGGAGAATTCAAACTTAAGAGACGAATTGGAATTAATTAATAAGCAAATAGCTAAAAATGTTACGGATGAATATGATAAAGTAATCACGGCATTGAAAAGCCATACAATAAAAATTTCATTCATGTATACAGATAGCAAGGATTGGGAGGCACATAAAGATTTTTCATTCTTTAAGATATTCAATTTAATTGCGCCACAAGTTATGGTTGAAATGTCTACTTCTGGAGCAGCTTCTTTCATAGGAGCAATGTATGGTCAGAAAAAGGAAAGAAAATTAAGAGTTAGTTATCCCATACCAAGTAATACAGTAAGAAGCATTTTTGCTGATTTAGTAGTATTGGATCTTGTTAAGCCTTCCGCTAAAAAGCATAGTGTAAATGATACGAATGAATATTGGACAATTACAGAAGGAGGAAAAAAAGTATTTAAGGCAATTAGGCGTGACATTATTGAAACAAATGGCATAGATGAGGATCTGCCATTTTAAATAGGTAGTGCTTAATTCACTACAATTATATATTACCCTTAAGCGATTAATTAAATAGAAGACAATTTAATATTTGGATATATTTTTAGAATATTCCAGTTACCCTACCCCTCAATCTCAATATCATACTTATCCAACAACCCCGTAATCCCCTCTTTTGAAAACTTCGCCTTCTTAAACTTATTCAATTCCAGATCGATGGAGTAGTTAAAAGCCGTCACAAAATCCGCCTTCTCGATATTCGCACTATCAAACCGCGCGCTGGCCAGATCACAATTATCAAAAGTAGAACCACTCAGATCGCACGCTGTAAAATCAACTTCGCGGAGTGTACAATCCTTGAAACGCGTTTTTTTAATTTTCGTGTGATAAAAAGAAGAATGATTGAGGATGCAATTATCAAATTGAACGGCGAAGCCAAAAGGATTACAGTTCCCAAATTGCAATGCTAACATTTTGCTGTCTTTGAATGTACAATTCCTGAAAGCAGTTTTCGCCAGGTTTACCATGTTCATGTTACAACCGGAGAAATTACAGTCAGAGAAATTGATGCCGGAAAGATCCGCATTTGAAAAGTCGCAGTTGATGAAAGTACAATTTTCATATTCCCCCTTTGCCGGAGGGCGCTGCGTATAGTCAATCCTATCAAAGGTTTTGTCTACTAAGTATACTTCTTCCATGGTGTAAATATACGATGTAACGTTTTCAATATCATCAGCGCGAACTGATCACCTCATACAACCGCTTCGCCATAATACCAGATCCCTCCGCATTCGGATGTATCTTATCAGGAACCAGCTCAGGCTTGTCCACCAGCAGGCGATGCATATCAACCACCTCTCTGCCCGTATTCAAACCTACTTGTTTAATCAGTGGAATGATATTCCGAACGATCACCGGGTCCCAGATCCCGGTACTATCCGTTACAAAAGAAACTGCAGGCAAAAGAAGGAGTATCCGCGGATGAGAAGGTAATGCAGCAAACGATCTGATCAATGTATCATAGTCTGCTACAAAGGAAGGATAATGCGCCCGGTTGATGAGTTTGCTATCATTCCCACCAAGGTCAATAATAACAATATTGGGTTCACTTGCCAATGCCTGTTGACAGGCGTCTGTTTTATGATAAGGGTGATTGCCGTTACGTAGCAAAGTAGTACCGCTAACGCCAAAGTTCTTTACCAGGTATTTAGCACCTAACAACCTTTGCAATTGTGCAGGAAAGGAGAAATGCTCCCGATCCTGGATAGTAGCACCATAGGTAATGCTTGCACCAATGCAGGCTACCTTTATCGTATCCTGGCAAAAGCCCGGGAGGCTGATAAACCATAACGCAGCGGTAAAGAAGATCTTCATAATAGAACAAGTTATCAAATATTCTTAAATTTGATGAACCCGTACCTCAAAATGCCAAACAGATGAGATCAGCTTTCATAATGCTAATTGTTTTATTGACCACCCAATGTATCAGCGCACAGCAAACGATGATCACTGTTGATGCCAGCGGTGCCGGTAACTTCAAAACAATACAGGAGGCCGTGAATTCTATCCGGGACCTTTCGCAGCAACAGGTGAAGATCTATATTAAGAATGGCATCTACCATGAAAAAATAGTAGTGCCTTCCTGGAAAACCAA
>CAMLEX010000776.1 GCA_946479055.1 uncultured Bacteroidota bacterium
TAATTGCCCATGAGGTTGGCCATCACGTTCAAAATCTTTTAGGCATATCAGACAAAGTGCATCAAAAGCGCCAGGAATTAAGCGAAGGCGAGTACAATAAATATTCCGTAATGTTAGAACTGCAGGCAGATTTTCTTGCTGGGGTATGGGCTCACCATACACAAAAAATGAAAAATATTTTAGAAGAGGGAGATATTGAAGAAGCCCTCACCGCAGCAAATGCTATTGGCGATGACCGGCTGCAAAAAGAATCCCAGGGATACGTGGTACCTGAATCTTTTACCCACGGCACTTCACAACAAAGAATGTATTGGTTTAAGAAAGGATACCAAACTGGTGATATGAACCAGGGAGACACATTCAACTCCCCCGATCTCCAATAATTTTTAAGTAGATACTATTACTGCTGAAAAAAGATCAGGGCTAAAGTATAATTGCGTTTACCCTTAATTAGTAATTGTACTAGTGGTTAAAGTGCTAGTACCCAATTTTATTTACAGGCTATGATATTAGAAAATTGCCTACTACTTTAACACTTGAAAACGGATGCCATGAGGTATCCATATCCTATTAAAACCAAATTTATGACCATCAATACCATCCTCGGTATAGTTTCAACGGTTGCTTTTTTTATTCCCGCACTTATTATTTTATCATCAAGATTACTCATTAACATAAGCCTGGTTGCCATTGTAATTTATTTTTTAATGGTAATGACCCATAACCTTATGTCTGAAAATATTATTATAGTAAGTAAAGACACGAGAACAAATTTTGCTGTGATAAATAATTACCTGGATGTGCCGTTAATGT
Source organism: uncultured Bacteroidota bacterium (assembly GCA_946479055.1). The sequence goes on from CAMLEX010000776.1 coordinate 814, forward strand.
TAACTTCCATGCTGATGTTTTGTACGGAAAAATGGAAACACCGGTTGATCATTACAAGCATCATTTGCTTTGTCGTGTTTGAGAGCATTATACTATTCCAATATAAACTTCTTCCCATTACCTCTAAATATATAATGGGCCCTGGAATATTATTGATCCTGATTTATAGCTTATACTTATTTATAAACAACATAAAAAATACTATAGTACAAGGAAAAGGCGTTGGAAAAACATTAATGATTACTTCCATTTTATTCGCCTATGGATGCTATTTCCTGGTGTATCTTTTTGCATTTGTGCAAAAAACATCTAATCGGGCAGATGTCTTTATTATTTATTACCTGGCCTCTATTATATTTTCCATTTTAATGTCAGCAGGGTTAATATGGGTAAAGAAGCGTTTACGTGAAATAAAAGAAGTGCAAACCACCCGTAGAGAATTAAACGTGTTCTTTTATAACCGTTATTCCTAAAATGGGTATGCATTTCGCTGAATCATTACATCAGCAATTCTTCGCCTTGCTTCTTTGCTATTGAAAGGCTGTGCTTTTGTAAAACGTCTTAACCCCATTAAAATCATTCTTTGTTCATCCCCTTCTGAAAATGCATTAATGGCATCTTTACCACTTTTTAGAATACGGTCGGCAGCATCATACAGGTAGCAACCAAGCATGTCTTTGTATATTGAGCTATCTGTATTTTGTTGTGATAATTTTATTACACGAAGTAAAAAGCTTTCAGCAACAAAAGTTTCGATAGCCATGTCTGCTATATTCATAAGGACTTCCTGCTCTTTTTCCAGCTTCATCATTAATTTTTGTGCAGCAGCACCGGCAGTAAGAAGGATCGTCTTTTTAAAATTGTTTACCAGTTTTCTTTCTTCGGCAAATGGTGTTTCATTTTCATTACCAAATTCGGGAATGCTCATTAATTCCTGTTGCACTGCCATTGCTGATTCCATAATATTCAACCGGCCTTGCATGGCTCTTTTCAAAGTCATGTCAACAATAAGCAAACGATTGATTTCATTTGTGCCTTCAAAAATGCGGTTAATCCGGCTATCGCGATAAGCACGGGAAATATTATACTCGGCGCTAAAACCATTGCCTCCGTGAATTTGCACTCCTTCGTCCACTATATAGCTTAATGCTTCGCTACCAAATACTTTTAAAATGGCGCACTCAATGGCATATTCTTCAGCGCCGCCAAGCAAAGCTTCATTAAATTGTTTTCCGCTTTCTATCAGTTCGTGTTCTTTTTCATCAATCCATTTTGCGGTACGATATAAAGCGCTTTCGCCTGCAAAAACTTTAATAGCCATTTCAGCCAGCTTATGTTTTATAGCACCAAAGTTGGCGATAGCGGTTTGAAATTGTTCTCTTGTAATAGCATATTGTATAGAATCGGTAATAGCATATTTAGCGCCACCTAAGGTAGCAGCACATAATTTTAAACGACCGATATTTAAAATATTGAATGCAATTTTATGCCCCTTGCCAATTTCACCCAATACATTTTCAACCGGTACTTTACAATCCTGAAAATATAATTGCACGGTTGACGAACCTTTAATACCCATTTTGTGCTCTTCGGGACCCTGTGTAAAACCTTCGAAACCTCTTTCAACAATAAATGCGCTGAATTTGTCGCCATCAATTTTTGCAAATACAGTATATATGTCCGCAAAGCCACCGTTGGTGATCCAGCATTTTTGTCCATTTAAAAGATAATACTTGCCATCATCGCTTAACCGTGCAGATGTTTTAGCACTCAACGCATCGCTGCCACTATTAGGTTCTGTTAAGCCATAGGCTCCAACCCACTCTCCATTTATTAGCTTAGGAATATATTTTTGTTTTTGTTCTTCGGTTCCAAAATATAAAATGGGCAGAGTGCCAATGCCTGTGTGTGCAGAAATAGCAACAGAAAAAGAATGCCCCGCACCTAAATAATCATTGATAATAGTAGAGGTTACAAAATCTTTTCCGAGACCACCATATTCTTCGGGAAAAGAAACCGACAGCATTCCTTGCTCACCT
>CAMLEX010000777.1 GCA_946479055.1 uncultured Bacteroidota bacterium
TAATGGTTACAAATAAGAAGTTAAATGGCTGGTCTTCGGGGTAACGAAATGTAAACGATTACGAGCCGGGTTAAGCAGTACAGGAAATTTGCAAGGGGAAGAATTGAATATAAATATAGGAAAAGGGCAGGATTAAAACACAACCAGGCTTTACTTATTTTCACGTGCTATTATTTTTCTTTTATAAGTAAGCCCTGTTGCATTTAAAAATTCGCTTTGAATTCGTTGTACTGTGATATATCCCATATTAAATTTTCTTAGCTTCGACAGATAATATTTATTTTTTGCTTCTTTAAAAATTTATCATATGAGATCATTCATAGTGATGCTTTTTTTTTCTCTTTATTCAATACCAGTCATTGCACAGGAACCCAATAAGGATTCTTTGTATGTTCGGGAGCATTATCAAAAATCAGAATACCAGATACCGATGCGGGATGGCAAAAAATTATTTACTGTTGTTTACATGCCAAAAGATCAATCAAAAAAATGGCCGATACTGATGAACAGAACCTGCTATAATGCGTCCAGCTACGCAGATTATGAATTGCACGGGCATCCGTCCCGCTACCTGGTAGAAGATGGTTATATATTGGTTTTCCAGGATGTGAGGGGCAGGTACATGAGCGAAGGAGAATTTAACAACATGACACCAAACATACCGGGCAATAACCCAAAGAATAAAAAAGATATTGATGAAAGTTCCGATACATGGGATACCATTGACTGGATGATCAAAAACCTGAAAGGCAATAATGGAAGGGTGGGTATTTATGGTATATCTTATCCGGGTTTTTATTCTGCCGCATCATTACCCGACGCACATCCGGCTTTAAAAGCTTGTTCACCACAGGCGCCTGTATCCGATTTCTTTTTTGATGATTTTCACCACATGGGAGCCTACCTGCAAAGCTATACAGCTGCCTTTGCAGTATTTGGCTACCAGAAAAAAGAGCCTACCAAAGAAAATTGGTTCATGGAAAAGATGATGCGTTTTTATGCAAATCAACCTAAAGATGCTTATGACTTTCATTTAAAGATGGGCCCTTTAAAAAACTTTACGGAAAAATATCATCATGATAATTTTTTCTGGAAGCAGGTCGTTGATCATCCGAATTATGATACATTCTGGCAAAAAAGAAATATTCTGCCGCACTTAAATAATATTAAACCGGCAGTATTAACAGTTGGTGGTTGGTTTGATGCAGAAGATTTGTATGGCCCACTTAATATTTACAAGACCATAGAAAAAACATCACCAGCGGCTAAGAATACTATTGTAATGGGACCTTGGGGACATGGAGATTGGGCCAGTGAGAATGGTAAGAGCACTCATAACCATATTTATTTTGGCGACAGCATTTCCACTTTTTACATGCGGGATATAGAAAAACCTTTCTTTGCTTATTATTTGAAAGATGAAGGAAAAGAAAGCTTGCCGGAAGCTTATATGTTTAACACAGGTAAAAAGGAATGGCAAAAATTTGATAAATGGCCGCCCGAAAATATTCCGCCGGTACAATTATATTTTGGTGAAAACGGAAAGCTATCCATCGATAAACCCATCAATGAGAAAGCTGTGTTCGAATATATCAGCGATCCGGCCAAACCTGTTCCTTATACTTCGCAAACAGAAGGATTAACATTTACACCCAGGGCGTTTATGAGCGATGATCAGCGTGAAGCTTCACGCCGACCGGATGTGCTTACTTTCGAAACAGATACATTGACAGATGAAGTAACTATTGCCGGTGAGATCTTAGCCAAACTGAAAGTGGCGATATCGGGAACGGATGCTGACTTTATTGTGAAGCTGATAGATGTGTATCCACCGGATCATCCCAACTATGAACATAATCCGAAGAATATCGTCATGGGTGGTTATCAGCAATTGGTACGCAGCGAAGTATTTCGTGGAAGGTTCCGCAATAGTTTTTCAAAACCAGAACCCTTTGTACCGGATCAGGTTACCGATATCCATGTTCCGCTGCAGGATGTGTTGCATACGTTTAAAAAAGGGCATAGGGTTATGATACAGATTCACAGCACCTGGTTTCCTTATATTGATCGTAATCCACAGAAATATGTAGAGAATATTTATAAAGCGGATGAGAAAGATTTTATCAAATCAGCTATTAAAGTGTATGGAACATCAGTGATAGGAGCAGGGGGTAAGCAAACAGTGAAGAAAGCGTTTTAAGTTTTAATACTGATGAAATAGTTAACTATGAAGATCAACTGGCCAGTTTTGATAATTGTAGGTGTAGTGTTAGCTGCATTAGTTATATTCCTTATCGTCAGGAACAGGAAAGATGAAAAGGTGCTGGAGCATGAACTGAACGAGGATTATCCAAAGCCAAAAGAAGATAAACATACAGATGATCCGGATGATTTGAATAGTAATTGAGCCAATGAAGCGAGTGCATATCAAAAGATAGCTATTCATCCCGAAACTTTCAGTCAGTGAAACAAAATAGCTGATCTGTTCCTCTGTTGGCTTTTTTCTAGGGTAATTGATACTGCTGGAAAAAAATCCACAATAGATCGTTGGCATTGATAACCGTTGATGGTGTATCACTGTTAAGGCCACCTGGCAAGCCGCCCGGCCATCCATGGCCGCCATCCTTCGTTAAATAATATTGAATTGTTACATTATTACTGCAATCAGACCATTGCGTTAATGTATATCCGCTATTTTTAATTATTACCCTGGCAGGCGCACAAGTATTAATTAAAGACCAGGTATTTAATACGAAATCCAGGGACGGAAAAAAAAAAAATGAAGTACATACTCACACACCTTGTCAACCCTGGAAGGTCACTTTGATATCCAAAACCGAATGCATATGT
>CAMLEX010000778.1 GCA_946479055.1 uncultured Bacteroidota bacterium
GAGACTTTACAGCACTGACAGCTCAGCAAAGTGGTATCAATATCAGCGGGGCAGTAAGAGATATAGTTGTGATGAAAATTGGAAAAAAGAAAGCTATACTGGTTGCTGGGAATAATGAAGCTATGAAGATATTCAATGGGCAATTTTAAAAAAGACAAGATGAAATGAGCCATAATCCGCCGCGGCGGGCGATCGATTATACCAACCGCGATGAAAATCTTTATGGTGATCCGCCGGTTGGCGGAAGATGAAGCCAAAATAAAATATAAATGATCTCATCAATTACATACCCTGTCCCGAAGCATTTCGGGATCGCCAAAAAAACCGTCCGACCGGATCATCCGGGTGGGCAATAAAAAATAAACAAATGAAAAAATTATTTATCGCCTGGTTTACCCTAGTCTTTTTTTGTGCAAATGCACAACAAACAAAGATGAAACCATTATTCAATGGAAAGAATTTGAACGGCTGGTACAGCTTTTTAACTACGAAAGGAAAGAATAATGATCCGGAAAAAGTTTTTATTGTTGAGAATGGTTTATTACATATCAGCGGTAAAGAGTTTGGTTATATATGCACGGAAAAAGCATTTAAGAATTTTCACCTGGCAGTTGAATTCAAATGGGGAGAAAAGAAATTTCCTCCCAGGGATGCCGACACCACCAAAAGGGATAATGGAATTTGTTTTTATGTGCCACTCAACGAAAAAGATTTCGTATGGCCAAAATCTATCGAATGCCAGGTACAGGAAGGAGATGTAGGTGATTTCTGGATGATAGATAGTACAACAGTTGTTATTGATGGCAAGCGAACCGAACCCAATAATTTTAGCCGGGTAAAAAAGAAAAGGGATGCTGAAAAGCCAAACGGAGAATGGAACCTGGTGGAAGTGATTGTTAATAAAGACCGGATCACCTATATCGTGAACGGGATAGTTGTAAATGAAGCTGAATCACCTTCTTTGAATGAAGGAAAGATAATTATACAATCAGAAGGGGCTGAAATTTATTACAGGAAAATAGAAATAACGGAATTGAATTAAAAAATGCAGGTTAGTTTTGAATAAGATTAAATAACAATGTTTTAATAGCTGGTAATTATTTTGCCGAAATAAAACTTCATTTACTACATTGTATTTTTAAAACCAGATTGAAACTATAAATCACAAAACCTAAACGATTTTAATATTTTTCATGAAAGAAGCCATAAAATAATAATAAGTATGCAAATGAAAGAAGATAAAATGAAGTTCCTGTTTTTTAAAAGGAGACTTTGCCAATTAGCTGTTCTTGCGATGACGACAACTGTCTCCATATCACTGCTGGCGCAGAACAAAATTGACTTGACAACCTTAGCCTCTTTTCAATCTCCTTCGGCAAACTGGCATATTGCAGGCGATGTAAGGGCTGATCTGAATCAAAACAATATATTAATGTTTTCCCCCGGAACAGGAATATTGATTAGCCAGGCAGAACAAGGAAAACATGGACAGGATCTTTTATTCAATACTTCCCATGGTGATCTTGACCTGGAATTGGATTATATGATGGCGAAAGGTTCCAATTCAGGAATCTATCTGCAGGGCCGTTATGAAATACAATTGCGGGATAGTTGGGATGTTATAAATCCCAAAGCTAGTGACAATGGGGGTATTTATGAACGCTGGAATGACAATAAACCAGAAGGACAAAAAGGCTATGAAGGCCATGCCCCCCGTCAAAATGCAAGCCGTGCACCTGGTTTATGGCAGCACATAAAGATTTCTTACCAGGCGCCGCGATTTAATTCAAGTGGCGAAAAGATTGAGAATGCAAGAATATTACGTGTAGAGTTAAACGGAGTTTTTATACAGGAGAATGTTGAACTTTCCGGTCCTACAAGAGGTGCCTTAGAAAATAATGAAGTGGCTTCAGGGCCTTTGCGCCTTCAGGGTGATCATGGTACTGTTGCTTTCAGAAATATTAAACTTACCGCTTTTGATAAACCAAGACCAGAATTACTCGATTTAAAATACGCCGTTTATAAAGGAAACTTCCAGGGAGAGCCTGATTATAAAAAACAACCTCCTGATGCGCAAGGAACTTCTGTTATACTTACATCAAATGTCAGCAATCTCGAAAATGAATTTCTTATTCGCTATACAGGCACCCTTCGTGTAAAAGAGCCGGGAGAATATAATTTTAATTTAAATGCTGCAGGAGGCAGTGGCTCAATGACCATTAATAATAAGCCGGTGCTAACTGCAGAACAACGCAGAAGAAGAGGGAAGGTAACATTGCCTGCAGGAGATTTTCCCTTTCAACTTATCTATAATAAGATTCTTGAATTTGCAAATCCTGCGCTTGGCCTGGCAGTTGCCGGACCTGGTATCAGGGAATATTTAATCAGTGATGTTAATACAGGTTCTGGTGAATCCGTTGATCCAATACTGATCAATGCCTCCGTAAATACAATTTTGAGAAGTTTTATTGATATAGATACCGTAAGAGTAACACATGCTGTTAGTGTGGGAAGTCCGCAACAATTGCATTACACTTATGATATGGATAAAGGAATGATCGTACAAGTATGGCGGGGAGGATTTTTAGATGCAACACCGATGTGGCACTCAAGAGGAGATGGTTCTTCACGTCCATCTGGATCTGTAATAAGATTTGGGAAACCGGTAATTGCTCTTCAAAAACTCAATTCTCCTGATGCTGCCTGGTCTGCAGATACCGCAAGTACTGGCTACCGGCCAAAAGGTTATCAGCTGGATGTAAATGACAGGCCAACGTTTCGTTACCAGATTTATAATACGATGGTTAGCGACGTCAGCCGGATAATGGATAATAACCAGGG
>CAMLEX010000779.1 GCA_946479055.1 uncultured Bacteroidota bacterium
ACGGGAATAGTCAAACATTAACTTGACAGCCCCTCCGGCAATAACCAGGAAAAAATGCGGCAGCACATTGTCATAGATTCTTTTTTTCAGTTCGCCTGTCAGGCTGTAAAGCTGGGGTGCATCCATTATTCTGCCGAGTATATTCATTTTTAGTACACTGCTGGTAACAACAAGCAGAAAAAAAGCCAATGCAAACCACCCATATTTTTTTTTATAAAATAATTGCGGAAGCAGTACATAGTTAGTGATATATATCATCAATGCCAGGTCTATCACCTTGATAGAAGTAATAAGAAAGGCCCGTCCAGGTACGGTATAATCCTCGTAACGAAGAAAATACCAGAACCCGAAAACCAGCATCCAGAAAAAAACATGATGCAGTTTATACTTTATCAAACCCCTGTTTTGCATATGACAAAATAAAATTACGTTTTACCATTGGTAAAAAAGTTTACATCAAACGACTTATTTGCCTGACAAAAAACAGGTAACCTCTTCGTCAAGCAGTGATTTCCGCTTGTGTAAAGAATTTGACACTGCTCGGTAACTGTCCGAGATTTAAGTTTATAAAATTAAAAAAGATGAAACCCCTCTGTTTATTCCTGTTTATCGCTTGCAGCTCATTGACGGCTTGCTCCCAAAACAACTCAACTAAGAATACAAAACAAGAACATAAAACACATGTAGGTGGTAGCTGTGAAGGTTGCGAAGCCATTTATGAATGCCCGGTTCCATTTGAGCAATTGAATAACGTAGATACATTACCTGATTTCAATGATCCAGGGCCTAAGATAGAGATCAGTGGAATTATATATCGAAAAGACGGTAAAACGCCAGCCAAGGATGTTGTCCTGTATGTTTATCATACCGATCAGAAAGGTGTTTATCCTGTAAAAGGAAATGAAAAACGATGGGCAAAAAGGCATGGCTATATCCGTGGTTGGATAAAGACAGATAAAAATGGCGCTTATAAATTTTATACTCTGGTTCCTGCTTCCTATCCCAACAGCAAAAATCCAAAGCATATTCATCCTACTATAAAGGAAACGGATAGGAATGAATACTGGATCGATGAATATTTGTTTGAAGGCGATCCCTACCTGCAGTATGAAAAATATGACCGTCCGCCACGGGGTGGTAATGGTATAATAAAGCCCTACGAGAAAGATGGCATGCTTAGAGCAAAACGGGATACTATTTTGGGGCTGAATGTTGAGAATTATCTAAGCAGTTAAATCGAATTTATTTAAATTAACGATGTATGGTCATTGGGAAATACAACTTCAACGGAAATCCGCAGGGAATAAAGTAAGCGCAATGCAAGCTTAATAGTAGTAAATTAGCCGGATACAAATTGTTTATTATGTATAACAAAATTGTACCGGCTTTATTATTGCTTGTTCCTTTATTTGTTTTTTCACAAAACAAAATGACCCCGGAACTTCTTTGGAAACTTGGAAGAGTTACAGGACTGGGAATTTCAAAAGATGGGAAGTATATAGTGTATTCCGTCAATACCCCTGATTGGGAAACTAATAAAAGCAGCAAAAAATCTTATATAATACCTGTCAATGGCGGCGCACCAGTAGAGATAAGCAAGCCCGACAGTTTGCTGGCTGATAAAAATATTTCTCCTGACGGCAAGTACATGCTCAGCAATAAAGAAGTAAAAATTAAAAAGGTCAGTGGCAAAGATTATTATCCGGAATTGACAAAATCGAATGCTTACATTTTTGATAATCTCAATAACCGGCATTGGGATACATGGGAAGACGGAAGTTTTGATCATGTATTTTTAACACCGGTTGGCAAACAAACTGAAGAAAAAGATTTAATGCCAGGGGAACCTTATGATTGCCCGCAGAAACCGTTTGGAGGCGACGAGGATTACATATGGAGGCCTGATGGAAAAGCTGTAGTATACGTTACCAAGAAAAAGTATGGAAAAAATTATGCTATAAGTACCAATACAGACCTATATCAATATGATCTCGTATCCGGGATTACAAAAAATCTAACAGAAGAAAGAATGGGTTATGATATTAATCCTTCTTATAGCAAGAATGGAACGCTGGCATGGCTGAGTATGAAAAGAGATGGCTTTGAATCCGATAAGCAGGATCTTGTTGCTTTTACCGGTATGGGAAATAGTGTTGTTAGTCTTACCGGCCACCGTGATGAAATTAATGTAGAAGGTTTCAGATGGAGTGAAGATGGGAAAAAAATATTTTTCTGGGCGCCCATCAATGGCACTTTGCAATTGTTTGAAGTAGATTATGTCGGAGCAACTATGAAACTGCCTGTAGTAAAACAGCTCACAAAAGGCGATTTTGATATTACTGGAATTGTTGGCCAAATAGAAAATAAATTGATTGTTTCACATACCGATATGAACCATGCTGCGGAATTATATTCAGTTGACATCGCTGATGGTAGTTTGAGCCAGGTGACACATGTGAATGATGATACGTACAATTCTATCGGTATGTGCAAGACAGAAAGAAAATGGGTAACTACCACCGATGGAAAGAAAATGCTTGTGTGGGTAATCTATCCGCCAGGTTTTGACCCTGCCAAAAAATACCCCACGCTTCTCTATTGCCAGGGCGGACCTCAATCGCCATTGACGCAGCTTTATTCATTCCGCTGGAATTTTCAATTGATGGCTTCGCAGGGATATATTGTTGTCGCACCAAACAGGAGAGGTATGCAGGGACATGGAACAAAGTGGAATGAACAGATCAGCAAGGACTGGGGCGGGCAAGTGATGAAAGATTACCTGTCCGCGATAGATGAAGTAGGTAAAGAAAAATTTGTTGATAAAGATCGATTGGGTTGT
>CAMLEX010000780.1 GCA_946479055.1 uncultured Bacteroidota bacterium
ACAGCCATAAAATATATTTAATTTTAGAAAGTTTAGTGCTCCCTGTGTTTTATCTTTTCTAGCCCTTCCCCAATCTTTTCCATCTGTCCTTCTATTTTTTTAGCCACTTCTTCCGGATGCCCCAAATGATGAACCGCATCTTTCTTTTTAAATATCCGCCAGAGTTGTATCAACGCTGTCACAGCAAAAACGCCACCAATGATCCAGTTCAATATATGTTGATTATTCCTGATCTTGCTGGCAATAAGAAGTCCTCCAAAAATAAAAACGCAATTACCAATGAAAGTGCCGATACCTATACCGCCGATATAAGAATTATAATGATCTTTTCTAGGCATCAATACTTTTTTGGTAAATAATACGGTGCTCCATCCAAACCAGAAAGGGATTTGCACTGGGTTAACAGCACACATCAGTGCTCCAAACAAAAAACGATTCATGGCAGGAAGGCTATCCCTTTTGGAATCGCCAATGGTAGGATGTAAAGCAGCATAAAAACTGGCAATAGCCAATGCAAGAACGATACCCAACGTAACCCATTCAAGTATTTTAAATATTTTTTCTTGCTTCCTGACCCAATCCATCGCTACCAGGGATAAACGTACATATATGATCTCAACCGATAAGGAACCAAATGAAAAAAGCATAGCCGCAGTGATCGTTTCTTCGATCGAAATCTTCATGGCAAGAATATTCAACGTGCCCAGGGGCAATGAACCGAGGAAACTAACAAGCATTCCGGTAAAAAAAATTTTCAGCAATGGGTGCATAAAACGAAAATACGAAGAGAAGACGGAAGTCGGGAAGTTGGAAAGTCAGAAAGACATTTCAAAATGAGAAGACGGAAAGTCAGGAAGCTGGAAAGTCAGAAAGACATTTCAAAATAATAGAATAGTTCTTACGGACTTTCTGACTTCGGTCTTTCGGACTTTTAATCAAACTTCTCCAGCATTTTAAAATGCTTTCCTGATTGTTTCAGGAAATCCCAGCCTTTTTTAAACGACCAGTAAGGTGTCCCATTTTTATGATTATACCGGCTGATCCTGTACAATGCTTTCCAGTGAGTAAGCAAAACACCATAAGCCCGCCATAAACTCATATTACAATCATAGATATGGTTAGGCTCAGCGCCACACCCATTAAATTCAATGATCTGGAAATTCTTTCCTTCTTTCAGGTCTTCTATGGAAGTAGTTTTAATATCATAACGTCCATAATAAAAAGAAGTATGATGACTGAGCTCATCAAAGACCTCATGCATCCGCTCATTAATTTCGTTATGAAGATTAGTAAAATGTGCGCCACGATTATGGTTGCCGGCATAGGATAAATAAAATATTTCCCCATTGGGTATTATCCTGTCAAACCGATGGCCATGGCGATGTTCCATTTCTTCCATCCGGAATTTTGCACGGGGATGTTGCTCAGTCAGTTCTTTCAATGTAGTTTGGCCATTACCTTTTACATGGAGCAGTTCCTTATCAATAAATCCGCTTACAGTTCCTTTTTGCTGATCGGGATGGCGGTAATAAAACACACTTACTTCTACAGGAAGTTCAATTAAATCCTGTACGATATATTCGACCGGAATCTTCTCATGATATTTCACCAATTGATCTTCATTCTCAATTTTCCGAAACAATATTCCCTTCATTCCCACATCAGGTTTTACGATGAAAGGAAAAGTGAATCCTGCTTCTTCAATTCTTTTATTTACTTCTTCATAAGGCCAGTCATGCATGATGTAAATAGTACGGGGAACAAGGCCTGCGGGCAACTGATCATACATTTCTTTTTTTCCCTCTCCTTCAAAACCACCGAAAGTAATAGTAGGATTGGATGAACTGAAAAACCACATGGACCAGCTGCGCAAACAGTACCAGAACCACACCGGGCTGATAGGCGCATACAATACATAAAAATTCCACAGTTCCCAATTGGCCAGTCGTTGAAAAAATTTATTATTCTTCATGCAGTCAAACAAAAATAAGCATGGATGATCAGGATTGAAAAAGATTTCAGAAATTGGTACCCCTCATTGAAAATATTTACTACTATGCATTGATAAAAATCAGCAACCAGAAAACGGTTCCAAATTATCTAAATCTGTGTAATCCATTTTAATCCCTTAATCAGCGATATTCTTTAGATTTGAAACAAATTTTGAATGAATGAACGTTCCAACTGTTGCAGAATTATTTGCGAATGGCCAATCACCGGAAATATTATTTTGGGTAGGATGTGCAGGTAGCTTTGATCAGCGGGCACAAAAGATTACCAAAGCCTTTGCGACCATATTAGATAAGGTTGGAATCAATTATGCAATACTGGGGAAAGAAGAAATGTGTACCGGTGATCCTGTTCGCCGTGCGGGCAATGAATTTATGTTCCAGATGATGGCTTACCAGAACATACAGGTCTTAAATAATTATGGTATAAAAAAAATAGTGACGGCCTGCCCCCATTGTTTCAATATTATTAAAAATGAATATGCTGAACTGGGTGGTAATTATGAAGTGATCCATCATACCACATTTTTACAAGGCCTGATCGATGAAGGAAAAATAAAACTGAAAGAAGGTGGCGTATTTAAAGGGAAAAAAATCACCTATCATGACAGTTGCTATTTAGGCCGTTCCAACAATATATATGAAGCACCCCGCAAAGTGCTGGAAGCCCTTGATGCGGAATTAATAGAAATGAAGCGTTGCCGAAGCAAAGGCTTGTGTTGTGGTGCCGGAGGCGCACAGATGTTTAAAGAAGAAGAAAAAGGAATTACCCGTGTAAATATTGAACGTAGCCATGAAGCCATTGAAACGGGTGCGACTATTGTTGCG
>CAMLEX010000781.1 GCA_946479055.1 uncultured Bacteroidota bacterium
ATAACCGGTGTAACGATAGATGTTACCTGCGGTACCACCAATGGATTAAATTATAAAACACCCGCAATCCCTTTTGTTCAACGATGAAATAGCTTGGTTTAATTCCCCCGGTTCAACTGAGATCCTATTAAATTAAAATTGGATACAAATACATTTTGGCTAAAACCTCTTGCATTTATATTCTATTGCAACGACTTTAAAGGAGAGGCAATAATAACTTTGATAATCCTTCTTTAGCCAAACCAGCTAAAAATAAATAGCTCAACAGTTTCTGAGTTTTTCGGAATTTTATTAAATGTACGAAAAGGAAAACCTGTATTTTATAGCCATTATACCATCACAGAAAATATGTGATGAAATAACCGGGTTCAAAAAAGATTTTGCAGATCGCTTTGAAAGTAAAAAAGCGCTGAAAGTAATACCTCATATTACATTGAAAGCTCCTTTTAAATTACCAACCGCTGAACTTTCAAAACTGGAACAATGGTTTCAAAAACTATCCATCAACCTGGAGACATTCGAAATTGAATTAAAAGACTTCGGTGCTTTTCACAATAAAAATAACCCGGTTGTTTTTGTACAACCCATTATGAACATACACCTGTATTCATTGCAGCAAGAAATAATCAGGAGTTTCAGATTATTTTATCCGCAGGTTCCGGTTCAGGATCTGGAAATAAAATATAAACCGCATATAACGGTTGCCTACAGGGATCTTGAACCAGAAAGATTCAGACAAGCATGGAAAGAATACCAGTTAAAAAAATATACGGCTACATTCAGGGTTAATGATTTCCATCTTTTACAACATAACGGGAAGGAATGGAAGATCATCAATACTTATTCGCTCAAAGGGGTAGCCGGTTGAGCAAGTTTTATTCTATTCCGATTTATTTCAGTCTATCGCCCGGAAAACTCATGCAGGGATAAATATAGTATTCAAAAATTCCTGCCACTACCGCCGGATCATCTTTCAAAATGTGTGCAGCTTCATCTTCCGAGGTATTAAAAATATACATGCCGGATATATCTGCTTCTTTTGATACAGGACATACAAGGGAGATCTTTCCTTCTTTGCGCAAAGCAAAATTTCTCCTACCATGCTCCCAGATGATCTCCTTTGCATTTTCCATAGTAGTATTAATACCAGGTTTTAAAAGCACCATACAATAGGGTTTTATTGTAGCCAGCATTTTTTGCATGTATGCATCGGTAATTTTTGTCATAAAAAAGTGTTTTAATAAAAGGCTGGAGTAAAACAGGAAGAATTTCCCTGCAAAAATAAATTTTACTGGCGGTAAAACCAGTAACTCTACGCCACGAATAAATTATATTTGATGAATGGAAAAGCTCAAAACAGTCATTCAAAATGCCTGGCCTTACCAGCAGGATAAAATGAACCTGCCTGTAGAGAATGTAGAAAAAGCTATTCCTTTTTATGAAAAAATAATGGGTTTCCGGATCGCATCACGGAATGCCTCCCCTCTCAAATCAGCAGTTCTTGAAAGAGATAATATCCTTATAGGCTTGGTTGAGAACGGAGGTGATCCTGCACAGGATGGTTGTTTCTTTGAAGTAGATAATGTGGAAACAGCGTTTGCAGAGTTCAGATCAAATGGTCTTGAAAAAGAAATTCCGGATTTTGATATACAGCAATATGGCGATATAACATGGAAAGTCTTTTTCGTTGTTGCACCGGATGGCCTTTGCTATTGTTTCGGAGAAAGACAACCTCAGACCAAATGAAAACTTTATCATTCCCGTTTTACTTTTCAGTACAGGAGGCTAATTCTTATTTTAGTTGATGGCTTGACCAACCCAGCATTTAAAAGATATTTCCAGCACCTCTTTTTCGCCTTCTATAAACCACTTTCTTCTATCAACAAGTCAGGCGAAAAAGCAGTGCCTTCAGTGCCGTGCAATAAAACGCAGCAGGTTCTGGCCTTTCTCTACAATGCCTGTAAAGATGTTCCAATCCTTCGGAATCCATGTGGGTTGGCCGGGAAAAAAGGCGGAGCGTTCTTTTTTCCTTGACTTTTTTGTTTCTTTTTTTGTCAAGAAAAAAAGAAAATAATCAATAGAAAAATCGGCGTTTACTTTAGGTTATCTTTCAGGCATCTCAAAAAGAATTAGTCTAATACATAACATACAAATGCCCTGCAAACCATCAAAGTTCATATCTTAGTTATTACGATAAAATGAAAACAGAAGGACCAGGCCCATTGATCATTAAAATTTATATTACAAAAAACAGGTAACCTATCATGCCCCATACTACCCGCAAAGAATTCTTACAAACCTCAGCCGTACTTTTAGCAACAATAGTCACCGGCACTTCATTTCACTTTAAAAAAAATAAACCTCTTTTATCTTTCTCTACTCTTGGTTGCCCCGACTGGACGTTTCATCAAATCACCAGCTTCGCCGTACAACATGGCTATAAAGGAATTGAAGTAAGAGGACTACAACGCCAGATGGATCTTACCAAATGCCCTGAGTTCAGTACAGAAGAAAACAGGAAAGCAACATTGGCACTGATGAAAGAAAAAGGCTTGCGGTTTGTTGGCCTTGGTTCATCCGCCAATTTACATTTTCCGGATGGTGCGGAAAGAGAAAAGAACCTTGCGGATGCAAAAAGCTTTATTGACCTGGCGCAGCAGATCAACTGCCCCTATATCCGGGTATTTCCAAACAATTTTATAAAAGGCCAGGAAAAAAATACAACGATCGATTTGATCATAAAAGGATTATTGGAATTAGGTGACTATGCTAAAGAAAAAAATGTATCCGTATTGATGGAGAGTCATGGTGATGTAGTGAAGATTGAAGACCTTGAA
>CAMLEX010000782.1 GCA_946479055.1 uncultured Bacteroidota bacterium
TTCGACGTCGAAAATTAGTGAACCCGCCTCTCTCCTTCGAAGGGCCAAAATAGTTTTCATAAGGAAAAATACATGGGATGGACAGGCATGCGAAACTTTGAATTGAACCCAAGCTTATTATCCGGATTTATTTTTCTATCTTTCTTTGCAATAAATCAGGCAAACATGGCAACGCAAACAACAAGCCGTCATTCTTCTTTTCTTGTATTTCCCTGGGGATTACTTTCTATTGTATTAATACTTGTACTTAATCTTGCACTCAGTGATAGTTGGTTTGGCAGCAATTGGAGTTGGATCACTTTAATACTAATAATACCTGCGGCTATTTTTGAAAGTTTTAAGATAGGTTATTCTACGATGCGGATCATGTTTATGAAAGTCGTTTATTCTCTGCTTTCTTTTTTATTGGTGGGCATGGCTTTCGGAGCTGCATTGGCGGGATGGCACCTGGAAAAATTTCAGAATATTGTGAATGTAGAAAAAATAAGATTGCCCTGGTATGTATTGCTGGCGCTGGCCATTATGCTGTTGATACAGGTAGCACAACTTTTCAGTATGTTAAAAGCGGTAAAAAGAGAGTTTATGCAGATGGATCCGGATCAATGATGCCCCACCCCTGCCCCAGCCCCTAAAGGGGAGTATAAGATGAACTAATCAACTGTCATTTTTTATTTGTCATCTATATTTTTCCTTCCACCATTTTTCTATTTTAGGAAAGGCCAGGTGAAACCAGGCAGTATAGTTTTTGGGCTGAATGCTTAAAGAATCACGAATTTCTTTCATAGACTTGTAGCAAAAAGACATCACTTCTTCTTTATTAAAATTGACAGGTCCATCGTATTCACCTGTAAATACATGATCAAATTCGTATTCCGTCAGGCCATTTTCAAAATTTGCTTTATACACGAAATCAAAACGTTTTACAACTGGTATTTCAAACCCCAATTCTTCTTTCAATCTTCTTTTTGCCGCTTCCTGTATTTCTTCTCCGGGATATGGATGACTGCAACAGGCATTGGTCCACAAACCTCCGCTATGATATTTATTGATGGCTCTCTGCTGCAATAACATTTCCCCCTTGCTGTTAAAAACAAAAACACTAAAAGCCCGATGCAATAACCCTTTTTGATGAACTTCCATTTTTCCACCCGTGCCTGTCATCTCATCCTTCTCATTTACTAATATGAGCTGCTGTTCCATAGTTACAAAAATAAGGAGTACCCCGTCATTGTAGGTTATTGAATGTATATACCAATTTTTCTCAATCTCACCCGCAGTCAGATTCGGTCAGCCTGCTGACAACAAACAATGACGAGACCTCGGACGATCAGTGTTTCCCTAATGCGTTGAGAGCTATCAATCCAAAGTCCTATTACTACGATCCGCAGGCAACTTCCAGCGCCTATTTTTCGCTTGCTATCAATCTCGTATTACAATAAAAACTCCAGGCGAAAAAAACAGCGCCGTCAGTTGTCCCGAATAACACGCAGCGGAGTCTTCGTCCTTCTGCTTCGATAAAGGAAAACAAATCTGCATTATCGGAGTCTTTGTGCGTTGGCCGGACAAACAGCGGAGCATTTGTTTGTCCTTGAACTTTTGGTTCTTTTGGTTCAAGCCAAAAGAACATAAATAAAGAACCAACTGATGTCTTTTTTCGGAGATGTCCCGACTCCCGTTATTGCGGGGCCCGCCCAAATAAAAAACGAACCATCATGATTTCCTCGGGCGGGCCGAAGTCCGTCATTAAAAGGCCCGCTTGAATAAGTAATGAAACACAATGACACTTCCAGACGGGCCGAAGCAAAAACCGGCAAACCGTCATATCATATCCTGATAAAACAGTTTGCCGGTCAGTGTCTGGCGTAAAGTATATTAGTACCTCGTAAGCCTTTCCTTCAGCAATTTACGGGCAAAATGTATCCTGCTTTTTACAGTTCCCAATGGTTCTACCAATACATCGGCGATCTCCTGGTATTTGTACCCATCAAAGTAAAGTTGAAAAGGAACTTTAAATATTTCAGGCAGCTGATGAATAGCCTCATTTATTTCTTTCATCCGCAAGCTGCTTTCCGCAGCATTGCTAACGGTAGCCTGGTTCAGGTTGATCAGGTAATCATTGCCGGAATTGTCGAAAACAGTTTTTTGTTTTGCTTTACGGCGATAATCATTGATAAAAATATTGCGCATGATGGTGAATAACCATGCTTTAATATTAGTACCGGCATTGTATTTTTCATGATTAGCCAATGCCTTATACAATGTTTCCTGGTACAGATCATTAGCGGCTTCAGAATCTTTTGTGAGGTTAACTGCAAAAGGTTTGAGGAAATCAGCATTATCTACCAGCATGTCATTAAATTCAGTTGTTGCCATCTTCATCCATTTTTTTAAAATTACTTAATACCAGCCTCCTGGCAAAATTCAATGTCCGAACATTGAATAGAATTAAGATTACTTTAATACTTTATCAAAAAGCCTACCAGACACAAAAAGAAGATTGGGCTACAATTCCCTGTTGCTAATTTGTCCGGATTCAATCGCCTTTCTGAGTGGCGCAGTCATTTCGACATGTTGAAGCTCTTCCAGGTGGCGGGAATGATGGAGGTCGGTTCCTACCAGGTCATAAAAGTCATTATTGAGAAGGTATTCGGCAAGATCCTTTACCGAGCGCCCATAAAAACCAGACACGGCAAGTAGATTCAGCTGGAAAAGGCATCCAATATCTTTTAGTTCGCGGTAGAATTCTTTATTCTTTTGCAGGTAAATATAGCGTTCGGGATGGGCGATCACAGGCTGGTAACCTTGCATTTGCATGTCAAATAAAATATCCTTGATA
>CAMLEX010000783.1 GCA_946479055.1 uncultured Bacteroidota bacterium
TCTTTTACAATAGAAGCCGAGCGGCTGATATCTTCATAAGAGGAGTTGGTGCAACTACCGATCAATGCCACTTCTAATTTTGCAGGCCATTCATTGGCTTTTACAGCTTCTGCCATCTTAGAAATTGGGGTTGCCAGATCCGGGGTGAATGGACCATTCACATATGGTTCCAGTTCGCTCAGGTTTAATTCCAGTACCTGGTCATAATATTTTAAAGGATCACCCATTACTTCTTCATCGGGACGTAAGTGCTCTTTAATCCCATCAGCCAACGCCGCTACTTCCGCACGGCCGGTAGCTGATAGATAAGCACTCATTTTTTCGTCATAAGCAAATACAGAACAGGTAGCACCGATCTCAGCACCCATGTTACATACGGTTCCTTTTCCTGTTGCACTCATGTTGTCAGCGCCTTCACCAAAATATTCAACTATGGCACCCGTACCACCTTTTACAGTAAGCTGACCAGCTACCCAAAGGATAACGTCTTTGCAGGATGTCCAGCCATTGAGCTTACCGGTTAATTTTACGCCAATGATCTTTGGCATTTTCAATTCCCAGGGTAGTCCGGCCATTACATCCACCGCATCGGCACCGCCTACACCAATAGCCAGCATTCCAAGACCACCGGCATTGGGAGTATGCGAATCTGTCCCGATCATCATACCACCGGGGAAAGCATAATTTTCCAAAACTACCTGGTGAATAATGCCGGCACCGGGTTTCCAGAAACCAATACCATATTTATTAGAAATAGAAGCAAGAAAATCATAAACTTCTTTATTCACCTCATTGGCTGTAGCCAAATCAGCAACAGCGCCGGTTTTGGCTTGTATCAGGTGATCGCAATGCACAGTAGAAGGAACAGCCACTTTAGTGCGGCCAGCTGTACTGAATTGTAATAAGGCCATCTGTGCCGTAGCATCTTGCATAGCTACCCTGTCCGGAGCAAAGTCAACATAATCTTTTCCACGGTTGAAAGGTGCCGGGGGATTAGCACCAAATAAGTGGGCATATAATATTTTTTCAGTAAGTGTCAGCGGCTTTCCAATCAGTTGACGGGCTGCGTTCACTTTAGCGGGCATTTCAGCGTAGAGTTTCTTAATGAGGTCGAGGTCGAATACCATTTAGTTTAGTTTGAGGTTTGAAGTTCAATGTTTGAGGTTAGACCACGTTCGACAGACCAGGAATCGGATATTTTACGGTCGACTATTGGTTGCCGACTGTGGACTTCTTCAAAGTGGTGCGAATTTACGGCAAAACAATCTTTTTTCCGGATTGAAATAGTCTCTTTGAAAGAGATTTTTTAAATTAGCACTATGAACAAATTCAAAAGCTTTGTTGAATGGAATGCGTTTGGCGTTTGTTCCGCCATCGGCGATCGTATGGGTATCGCTACCAGCCGCATCCGCCAGTATTTTATTTACACATCCCTGCTCACAATGGGATCTCCTATTATTATTTACATGATACTGGCGTTCTGGAAAAACATGAGAAAGTATGTAAAAGCGGCAAGAAGAAATCCCTGGTATTATTTATAGGCGGCCCCATTCCGGCCTTCCCCGTTAGGGAAGGGTCCATGCACAGCCCTTGCATAGCGAAGGATTTTACTGATTTGACCACTCTCCTATTTTTTCTTTTAATTTTTCCCAAGCAATATTAACACGGATGATCTTCCGTTGCGTCGCACACTTGTACTGCACCAACTCTGATCGGCATTATTACAAATTTTGTTATGCGATTATAAATCTTCTCTAGTGTCGGAAAAATTAGATTCTATGAACATAGCCCGTAAGCGTGGGCTGTGTGTTGGTGGCTTCCCCTACGGGGGGAAGTCGGAAGGGGCCTTATATTAACTCCTTCAGTTTCTCCACCACCACATCTATTTCTTCTTTTGTATTGTATTTGCTGAAAGAAAAACGAACGGTTACAAGATTGGGATTATTATTGATGGCCCTGATAACATGACTGCCCTGGTCAGCGCCGCTGCTGCAGGCACTGCCACCCGATACACAAATATTATTGATATCAAGATTGAACAGGATCATTTCTGATTTCTCTGTTTTTGGAAAGGCTGCGCTTAATACGGTGTACAAACATTTTCCTTCCTGGTCGCCATTGAATTCAACACCCTTTATTTTCTTACGCAGTTGCTCCGTCATGTATGTTTTTAACGACAGGATATATTCACTTTCCTTTTCATAATTGGTCATTGCCAGTTCCAATGCTTTG
Organism: uncultured Bacteroidota bacterium; assembly: GCA_946479055.1. The sequence continues at coordinate 2,233 of CAMLEX010000783.1, forward strand.
GCAAAACCAACGATACCATAAAGATTTTCAGTACCGGCCCGCATATTTCGTTCCTGGCCCCCGCCGAAAATAAAAGGCTTGACCTTTACATTATCATTCACATATAAAATACCAACACCTTTGGGTCCATGAAATTTATGTCCCGCAGCTGAAATAAAATGCACGGGTGTTTTTCTTAAATCCAGGTGATAATGTCCGACTGTTTGTACACAATCTGAATGAAAAATGGCATTATATTTTTTGCAAAGATTGCCTACTGCATCTATATCAAGAAGATTTCCAATTTCATTATTGGCATGCATCAATGATACCAGGCAACGTTCTTCATGCGATGCCAATTGTTCTTCAAGATCTGCAAGATCAATATGACCATTGGGAAATAGCTTTACATAACTATAATTCATTTCATCACCGCAACCATAATGTTCTACCGTATGCAACACGGCATGATGCTCAATAGGCGAAGAAATAATATGTTTACAACCAAGGTCGCGGATAGCGGATAAAATAGCGGTATTATTACTTTCAGTCCCTCCACTGGTAAAAAATATTTCCCCAGGGTGCGCATTTAATAATTTTGCCACCGTTTTTCTTGCTGATTC
>CAMLEX010000784.1 GCA_946479055.1 uncultured Bacteroidota bacterium
AAATACGTTGTACAATTGTTACTTCCACATTTACTTCACGTAACGAAGCGGCCAGTTCTATCCCCAGCAGACCACCACCTACAATAATTACTTTGCCTTTTGACGGATCAACATGTTCTTTAAAACTATCAGCATCCACTCTGCTCCGCATGGTGAATATCCCTTTCATCGGCGGTACATCACGCAGCATGATAGCCCTGCTACCGGTGGCCATCAGTAAAATATCATAATGATGATTATCTCCATTGCTGTCTGTAACCATCTTATTTTCTCTATCTATCTTTTCAATACTTACTCCACGGTGTAGCTTTATTTTGTACGCCTGCTCTTCTGCATCCGTCATCTTCACCAGGTTATCCCAGGGCAATGCCCCGCTGATATAATCCGGTAAAAGCACCCGGTTATAAAAAGGAAAATTTTCTTTACTGAATACAGTAATCTCGTCTTCTGTATTCAATGCCCGGTAACTTCTTACAAATCCACAAGCTCCTGCCCCCGCACCAATCACAATTATTTTTTGTTTCGGCTTTTTATACCGCCAAACCTGTACTGCTGAAAATTTAAAATCGGGTTCTTTGCTTTTTGGATCCACCAAATTGTTGGTCAGGTTATTGGCCCTGTTCAGATCACTATTCAATATTTTTCCCCAATGCATGGGCAAAAAACAAACTCCTTTCTTTATATCTTCAGAAAGTTTTGCTTTCACCCTTACATTACCTCTGGCATTGAATACTTCCACCAAAGCATTTTCTTCGATGCCTCTTTTGGCAGCATCTTCCGGATTCATTTCTAAAAATGCTTCGCTGATATGCTGTTTCAGCTTGTTCACTTTTCCGGTCTTGCTCATCGTATGCCATTGATCCCGGATACGGCCTGTCGTTAATACAAGCGGATAATTACCATTGGGTTTTTCTGATTCGTTAGCATCAGGAAAAGAATGAATGATCGCTTTTTGGGATGCTGTATGAAATTTTTTATCAGTGAAAAGTCTTTTTGTGCCATATCCGTTGATCTCTTTCGCATAAGGCCATTGTACGCTGCGCTTTTCCTTTAGTATATCAAAGTTCAGTGCACTCACATCAATATTAGTTCCGGCTGTTAATGCTGCATGTTCAGCATATATCTCACCAACATTTTTATAATCAAAACCCGGATAACCCATCTTCTGTGCAAAGCGGCAAATGATTGCTGCATCTGCTAAGGCTTCACCCGGAGCATCGATCACTTTGCTTAAATAACTGATGCGGCGTTCCGCATTTGTCATCGTTCCTTCTTTTTCTATCCAGGCAGCAGCTGGCAATACGACATCCGCATATTTTAATGTTTCAGGTTTACTGCTTACTTCCTGTACCACCACAAACTTTGCTTTCTTCAATCCTTCTTCTGCTATTCTTACATCTGGCAAACTAATAAGCGGATTGGTGCACAGTATCCAGATCGCTTTCAATTTACCATCATTCAATGCTTCAAACATTTCGGTAGCTGTCAATCCCGGTTTGGGCTGAATGGTTCCCAGTGGTATTTGCCAGAATTTTTCTACTTCATTTCTATGTGCCTCATGGGAAAGATCACGATGAGCAGGTAACAAATTAGACAAACCACCTACTTCTCTTCCACCCATCGCATTCGGCTGGCCTGTTAATGAAAAAGGCCCTGAGCCTGGCTTTCCGATATGACCTGTAATGAGATTAAGATTAATAAGAGAAAGATTTTTATTTACACCAATCACACTTTGGTTCAATCCCATTGTCCACATGGTAATAAAACCCTTTGCATTGCCGATATACGATGCTGCAAGACGAATATCATTTTCATCCACGCCGCAAATAGCAGCGGCTTCTTCTACTGTTCGTTCAAAAACAGTACTGCGATATTTTTCAAAACCTTCCGTATGATCTTTTATAAATTCAATATCGATATCACCTTCTTCAATCAGGCATCGGCCAATGGCATGATGCAACGTAACATCTGTACCCGGGTTTAATTGTAAATGAACATTCGCTATTGAGCAAGTCTGCGTTTTTCTTGGATCGCTTACAATGATTTTTATATTGGGATTTTTTTCTCTCGCCGCCTCCACTCTTCTCCATAATATAGGATGGCACCAGGCAGGATTGGCTCCGGCAACGAAAATACAATCCGCTAATTCAAGGTCATCATAACTTACAGGTACACTATCTTCACCCAGGCTCATTTTATATCCAACAACAGCAGAGCTCATACACAACCTTGAGTTGGTATCAATATTATTGCTGCCGATAAATCCTTTGATAAGTTTATTAACTACATAATATTCTTCTGTCAGGCATTGACCAGAGGCATAAAAAGCTACAGAGTCCGGACCATACTTATCAATAAGCGTTTTAAATACAGCCGCTGTTCTTTCCAATGCCACATCCCATGAAACTCTTTGCCTTGGCTGGTTGCGGCTATAACGCATTTCGGGATAAAGTAACCGGTCAGAAGTATCCATTACCGTATAATGCAAATTCATTCCTTTGGAACAAAGCATGCCTTTATTCACCGGGTGATTTTTATCCCCTTCCACGGTAATTCGTCCCTGCGCATCTTTGTTAACAACAATGCCACAACCGACACCACAATAACAGCAAGTCGTATGCACGCCATTATCGTGATCTGTAATCCTGTTTATTGAATTTAAACTGCTCAATTAATTAATCTTTTTTTATTTATAAGCCATCGTTCGTGCTACTATGATCGCCTGATGCGTCGCACTATTCATCGTTCTGTCCGCTACTCAGCAGGCCTCATTCTCTAATCCTTCTCCCAAGGAGAAGGACGGTGCTACATTGCAAATCCAAGCTA
>CAMLEX010000785.1 GCA_946479055.1 uncultured Bacteroidota bacterium
GCTCCTGCACCAAATGCCTGGATGCCTGCCCTACGCAGGCCCTTGTATCACCTACTGTTGTAGATGGCTCCCGCTGTATCTCTTACTATACGATAGAACTGAAGGATATGCTCATTCCTGCTTCTCTGGAAGGGCAGTTTGATAACTGGATGTTCGGGTGTGATATCTGCCAGGATGTGTGCCCATGGAACCGGTTTGCCAAAGCCACTTCTGAGGCTGAATTTGCGCCTATCCCTGAAATACTGAACCTTACCTCCTCCCAGTGGGAAGAACTGACAGAAGAGGAGTTTAAGAAGATCTTCAGTAAATCCCCCTTAAAACGGAGCAAGTATGCAGGGATCAGGCGGAATTTGAAATTCCTTAATAAGTAATATCCTCTTATGAATAAACCAACTACAGCCCAAACAGTTTGCCGCATCCTCCTGGGTGCTTTCTTAGTTTTGGCCGGCACAGGACATCTTACATTTTCCAGGGTGGAATTTCAGGCCCAGGTACCACCGTGGGTGCCGTTGAACCCGGACCTTGTAGTGGTACTGTCTGGAATTGTGGAAATACTGCTGGGGCTTTCACTGATCTTCCTCGTAAAGCAGCGGATCAAAGCAGGTTGGATTGTGGCTATTTTCTTTGTGTTGGTGTTCCCCGGCAACATTGCGCAGCTGGCTGAACACAGGGATGCTTTTGGCTTAAATACAGATCTTGCCAGATGGCTGAGGTTACCTTTTCAGCTGGTGCTGATCTTCGTGGCATTATGGTCCACCGGTGCGTGGCAGCAATGGCGGAAGAAGTGAAATTTCCCGTCTGAATAATTTTGAATTTTCAAGGTAAGAATTAAATTTGCTATGGGTATAGCGGGATGTAGCGCAGCCCGGTAGCGCGCGTCGTTCGGGACGACGAGGCCGCAAGTTCGAATCTTGTCATCCCGACATCACTGACGGGGCTGACCAAAAAGCAATACGAAGGCGTGTTTTTCAGTCAGCCCTATTATATTATATTAGCGCAAAAATATCCTATGAAAAAAATCATTATCCCGGTGATCCTATGTGCTTTAGCCAGTTGTCAAAGCAGGAAAGACTCCACTTTTCAAACGCAGTTATTAGCCATGGAGCAGGAGTATACAAGTTACAGGGCTACGCAAACAGCATACGATGTATACAAACCACGCCACGACAGTGTTTTGTGGCAGGCGAGAAAACTAGCCTGCGAAAAGAAACTGGACACTGTAACCCTCAAAGTGGTTGATATTATCGATTTTTTGGGAAATGGTTCCTATGAGATAAAATTCGAAAGCAAGTCGTTCGTATACCTCACACGCATCCGGTTCAAAGATAACATGGATGGAAAAACATCCCCATTGTACAAGCTCAGGAAATCACTGGATAAGGGTGATGTTATAACTGTTCCAATGTACCTGTATGAAGTTTCCGGCATGGGCCTGGACAAGCCTGGCTTTGAAATATACTTCTGGCCAATACCGGATGGTGTTACTGATATTATTGGCCAATTAAAAAAGGATACCCACAATACCTGGGGAGGCGCGTTTGCAGACCAATTCGTATCAAACGACTGTAACCGTTAAATAAATTGAGCAGGAAGATGATGAAGTAATCCCTGCTCAATTTTCACCAGCCTCAGGCGGCCTTTTTCGAGTTCTTTATCAGAATATAAATGGAGATTATAAACGCGATCAAATAAACGATGGCTAACCCTGTTTTCTCAAATCTGAAATTCTTAAAGTCGAATTGCTTAAACAATGTCACTCCTAAAATGATGGCTACAATACTAAAAATAAATGTTATCGCCTTTTTCTTTTCCATAATTTCTACTACTTTATTATCAAGTCAATTAATGTTCCTAAAAGGGATGCAGTAAGCCAAAAAGCAATCGCTCCTAACATATAAGCAGCAAATGCTTTGACATAGTTTACAGGTTTTTTCCCGTCAAAAAATTGTCCGATAGCCCAGGTTGTATAAGCAAAGGCAATTACACTGGCAACGGTTATTAAGTTAGTATGAGCTATCCCCTGAATTAATGTAAGAACTGCATAGATAAACATCCCCATACCCATCACAAAACATAAAAGGATAAGGATTTCAAAAAAATTGTAATTGTGCTTTCTAAAAAAGAGTTTTATCCAGGGAACAATAAACATTCCCATTATAATGTTTGCATACCCATAGTGGTCCCGGACCCATTTGAAGATTATGTCTTTTGTTGATCTTTTTGTTTCATCAATTTTCAGATACCCCTCTTCAATATGAAAAAAGTGATCTATAAGTGTATAAAGCAGAGAGGTAATAATGATGAAAATAATGGGTTTAACAAGCCGGCTCCTGTTTTCATTCAATATTTGTCTGATATTTTCTCGCTGTCTTATCAGTAGTTCCCGGATAGTAAACAATATTCCTTTTTCAAAGTGTAATATGTGTTCTATTTCGTGAATGATGTAATGTCCGTTAATCCGTTTTAGCTTAAGCGCTTGTCCGCAATTATGACAATAGTTTAGATTTACTTCTGTGTTGCAATTTTTACAATTCATATTCTGCTTGTCAGTCATTAGGTATAGTGCCGGTTATAATAGCAGCCAACGCTTAAATATACGCAACTGATTACATATATTTATCTTGATCAGGATTGATTTATGCAACTTTTATAAACAAACACCTTACAGCCCGCCAATAACAGCGGGCTGTAAGGCAAATTTTAGTTAGCCAGGATAAAGGTACCCACTTCCGCCATGCCCGGCTGGGGCTGACTATCGTGGCCCGATACCGGCACTAGTTTAAAATACCGGAATTGTTTCCTTACCGGAAGATTGAAATACTGCT
>CAMLEX010000786.1 GCA_946479055.1 uncultured Bacteroidota bacterium
TTTCATAAAGCGTATGTGGCGAATTCACACTATTTGATAGCGATTCAAACCTTCCTTTTATTATTGATAAACATCAAGTGCGGCCTGAAAACCCTTGTTATCTAAGTGTTATCGTCGCGCTCATTTGAAAAGATTAGGATTAAGTTGAAATATATTGAAGTCGTCATTGCAGGTATCAAAAAATAACTCTAACTTATATACAAATCTCTCTGATGTGTCCTCCTACCTGTGAATAGCTTACCACAGGAACCTCGTCCTATGTTTATAATTAAACAGGAATAAGTTTTGCAACAATGATTTTGCTTTTTATCTTAGCTACCGCCTTAATCCACTGAGAATTCAATTTTTCCTGTTTTACATTATCTGGTTTTTTCTAGCGATGCTTGTTCATGAAGCGGACAAATAAGTTGCTTTTAAGCCTTATACGCAGATAATCAAAGGAATACCTATTCTATAAAACATCAAGTGTCATTTTTTTCGTAAATTCATGAACGGGCTGGATAAAGAAAAGAACTACCATGGATGATGCACTCGTTGCGCAGCTAAAGCAGGGAGATAATAAGGCCTACAAAGCCTTATTTGATCTTTTATTCCATCATATTCGTTTTTATTGTGAACAGATCACTAAAGATGAATATGAGTCGGAAGATATAGCTATACACAGTTTTGCCAAATATTGGGAGAGAGCTGCCAACTTTAATACCATCAAAGAAATCAGGAGCTTCTTATATACCACCGCAAGAAATTCATGTTTTAACTACTTAGATAAACTAAAAGCGAGGAAAAATTACCAGCGGACCCTGGTAGTTATTCCCTCAGAGAATAGCCAGGAACTTACCGAACGATATACCTATGAAGCCGCACTCCTGGAAAAATTGTATGAGGAAGTGGAAAGCCTTCCGGCGCAATGCAGGGCAACTTTTAAACTTTGTTACTTTGATAGGTTACCCAGGAATGAAGTGGCGGATAAATTAAACATCTCCGTCAATACCGTCCACCGGCATTGCTCTACTGCCATTCAAAAATTGAGATTGATTTTTGGCGAAAAAGAGCTGCTCCTCGTATTGCTTTTCATTGGCTTTTGTGATAACTAAAAAAAAGTTGCAATTTTTTTTAAAAACAATTGAAGGATTTTCCCCCCATTCTGTTCTAATATAAAGCAGGTTATTTAATTGTTACCTGGCTATTATGAAATCGTAAAGTTTTTTAACAGCCACAAATTTTCCAAATGGCACGAATGATTGTCTATTAGGTCTATTCGTGTAACTAGAATAATTCGTGGTTTTATTGGCCTGGATTTGTGAGAATTGCTTGGAAACGGATGGCCCGTTGCATCCTCATTTATTATATGCAAAAGCCTTATTGAATGCAGGAAGTACATTTTTTAATTGCTGAAATATTATCGAAATATCCTGAGTTAAACCAGGAAGAAGAAGCTGTGCTTATCAGTTGGCTTGCTGAAAAAAACAACCAGGAAATATTTGATACCATCAGTGATAAGGATAACCTGAAACGAAAATTGCAACGGATTGATCAATTGCAAAAAGACAATGAAAGATGTTGGACAAAGCTAAATGCGCAAACAAATGAGACAACCATTGAGAGAAGTATTGGCTGGTGGGATGGCTGGAAAAAATATGCAGCGGCGGCAGCTATTATATTGGTTCTTTCCATGGGCGGCTATCTTTGGTTTAAAGGGAGTAACGAAAATAACAATGTAGCTAAAACAGATACACCACAGGTGCCGGTTGCCACTGATGTTGACCCCGGCCAATTTAAAGCCAAGCTGATACTGGCGGATGGATCTTCCGTGATTTTAGATACAACCTCAAATCGTAAACTAGTACAACAAGGTAGCACAAACGTATATAATAAGGATGGACAGTTGGTTTACGAAAAACCTTCCTCTATTGGTGGAAGTCAGAAGGAGGTCGAAGTTCTTTACAATACGTTGGAAACATCCAAAGGTCAAACCTATGTCACCGTTTTATCTGATGGCAGCAAAGTATGGCTCAATGCTGAATCTTCTATTAGCTATCCAGTTGCTTTTACGGGTAAGGAAAGAAAAGTAACCATTACCGGTGAAGCTTATTTTGAAGTGGCGAAGGATGAAAAAAGGCCTTTCATTGTAGCAGGTAACAAGTTGCCTTCGGGTGAACTGGGATGGGCCGTTGAGGTATTGGGTACTCATTTTAATATCAACTCGTATGTTGATGAAGATATGATTAAAACTACCCTTTTGGAGGGTAAAGTAAAAGTTGCCAGCGGGAAAGCATCAACGATACTGATACCAGGGCAGCAAGCACAGTTGAAAGCACCAGGTCAATTGCAGACAATTAATAATGCAGATGTGGAACAAGCTATAGCATGGAAGGATGGATTTTTTCAGTTTGATAATGCCGATCTGCGTACCGTCATGAAACAAATAGCACGTTGGTATGATGTGGAAATAGTTTATCAGGGAAATATTTCTGCCGAAAAATATGGAGGAACGATACGCAGAAACAGCAAGGCATCCGAAGTGTTGACCTTATTGGAGCAAAACCAGGTGCATTTTAAAATACAAGGTAAAAAGATTATTGTTTATTAGCCGATAGTATTAGCCACAGATTGACACAGATAAACACAGATTAAGGAAAACTGGAATAGCGAAGACTGTGTCCTGTTTTAAAATTATTTTTTATGATTTATTAGCTCCAGAAAATAACAGATTAACACAGATTAAACGAAAATTATCCGCGTCCATCTGTGTTAATCTGTGGCGAAAAAAAACTGTGGCAACAACAAACCAACGACTGCCTGATTATGACAACCATTGAA
>CAMLEX010000787.1 GCA_946479055.1 uncultured Bacteroidota bacterium
ACTAAAAAGTAAGAAAATGAAATGAGCCATAAAAATTTTCGAGCAAATTTATACCAACCGCGATGAAAATTTTTATGGTGAATTCCATCTGACTAAAAAACAGTAAAAAATATACAGATGAAAAGTAATCTTAAAATAGCAATACTCATATTTTTCACTCCTTTGGGAATGATGAGCTGCAGCAAAGTGCTTGATAAAACAAATCTTGCTGCGGTAAACCCTGGTGCAGTCTGGTCGGATGCAAGCATAGCCACAGCGTATCTGAATAATGTCTATGCCGGTATGATGCCAGGGAACCCAAGCGGTAGCGCAAATGGAACAGATGAGGGGGTGGCATATCAAAAACAAACAAATTCATGGTTAAGAGGTACGGCCACTTTTGATTCAAGGAATAATTTCGGACAGTATAACAATATCCGCACCATCAATATTTTGCTCGGCAATATTGATAACGCTACTTTTAATCAAACCGATAAAGATAAAATTAAAGGTCAGGCATTGTTTTGGAGAGCATGGGCGTATCACAGCATGGTGAGTGACTATGGGGGAGTGCCTTTGATATTAGAAGCGCAGCAACCAACCACCGATTTAACACAATTACAAAAGCCACGTAATAAAACGTCGGAATGTGTAACGCAAATCTTAAAGGATCTGGATGATGCGATTGCTTTGCTGCCTGATGCATTTACAGACAATGATCTGGGCAGGATTGATAAAGGTGCGGCTATGGCTTTCAAGGGAAGGGTATTGTTATTTTATGCAAGCTCTTTGTTTAACGGCCTTGGTGGCGTGGCCACATGGCAAAAAGCGTATGATGCAAATAAAGCGGCAAAAGAATTTTTAGATGCACGTGGCAAAGGCTTGCATAGCCCTTACAGTAAAATTTGGGATGATGAGTTAAACAAGGAAGTGGTGATGGGGCGCAGGTATAATTATCCGCAGGCTACTTATTTCCAGGGGGGATTGATGCCGCTAAAATGGTCTAAGGATGATGTAGGTTACGATCGTCCATCTTTAGAATTGGTAAATGCTTTCCCTATGAAGGACGGTTCTTCCTGGGAATCGCAAACAAGAAATTATGATACTTTATTCCGGAACAGGGATGACAGGTTTTATGCCAATATTTACTATAATGGTTCTCCCAACCAGTATTTAAAAGGAATGCGGGATGATAAAACTTATTTGTGGACTTATTTTACAAGCATTAGTAATTACAATGGTGCCACAGGACTTGAGGGTACACACAATCAGGTCACCGAAGATCCATTGTGGTCCAATTCAAGTTTTTACCGAATAAAAGCTATTGATAAAAATATTGACAAGGGTACAGTTTATAATGGAGCCGTGGATTGGATTGAAATCCGTTATGCTGAAGTATTAATGAATTATGGAGAATGTGCGAACGAACTGGGCAAACCAACAGAAGCATTAGATGTGCTGAAACAAATACGTAGCCGCGCAGGTGTTTTACCCGGTATTACTGATGATTATGGAATTACTGCACTGACGATGGCAGATATAAAAGATGCATATCAAAAAGAACGTTTCGTTGAGTTTTCTTTTGAAAATAAACGCTGGAATGATTTGCGCCGTTGGAAAATGTTTGATTACCTGCGAGGTTTACCGCAACGACACGGAATAGCAGTATTGCTGAAGCCGGGTGAATCAAATGTAACTCCGCTGACAGATATAAACACGGCATGGGGCAAATTTACTTCTACAGTTATTGAGACCGATGCCGTCAATATAGCCGTGCAAGATCAATATTATATCTATGGAATACCAAAATCAATTTTAGACCGGAATCCATTGTTAAAACAAAATAACAATTGGGGCGGCGACTTTGATCCGTTACAATAGTTTCTCGTAAGCAGTAGTTTTGTTTGATTAAGCGGAGGGGGCCTTCAAGCCCCCTTTTCATTTAAGTTTCTTTCTGAAAAAGAAATCCTGATCTCTTTCAGGTGTAATTATAACGCGAATTAATGAATGGTAAAAATAGTATTGACATTTGTCAATATGACGGAATAGCGATCGCTATACATAAGGTAGTTTTATTCTTTTAATGTTGTTTTAGAATAAACATGTTACTATTCCCTAAAAGGAATCAACAATAAAAATTTTCATCAAACTCCAAAAGCAAAACAAATACATGAAACAAGCAGGTTTAAGAGATGTATACGTTAGCATTTGTATTGCCTTTGTGCTGTTAAGCGCAGGTACAATCAAAGCTCAGTCGTTCCAATTGCAAACACAATATGCAAAGATCATCATCAATGATAAAGGATTTATTACATCCATAAAGGATAAAAAAACGGGTGTTGAGTATTGTCCGAAAGGAATGTCGTCGGCACTGATGAGCCTGGAAGCAAACAAAAAATATTTTCTTCCAGTAAAAGCAGTTTACAATTCGAAAAAAGAGGAAATTGTTTTAACCTATTCAAATCGAGCTATAGCCAGCATTAAAGCTGAACAAAAGCAACAATACCTGCGCCTGCAATTACAATCATTAACAAAGCAAAAGGAAGTAGACAATATTGTATGGGGGCCGTATAAAACTAATATCTCCAAAATTATTGGCGATGTTATTGGTGTTGTACGCAACGATGATTTTGCCATTGGATTGTTGGGGTTGGATGATAATACAACCAGTGGTCCGCCAACTGATGGTGATATGTCGTTCATGTATTATTTTATTCATTCTCCTGATCCAAAGAAATATCCATTGCCACCGCATTTGAAAGAAGGGCAAGTGTTCAGCATTGGCGGTGATGGTATTAGTGATGTGGCTTTTTATTCGCAGCCTGAAGAATATTTTAGAA
>CAMLEX010000788.1 GCA_946479055.1 uncultured Bacteroidota bacterium
AAGAATAATACCCCCATCCGCATTTTCCATTTTTACCGCCACTTCTACAGTAGGTGTAGTTGAAAGACCCAGATCAACCACATTAATACCTAAACCGGTCAGCGTACTCACGACCAGGTCACGTACCATAGTGCCACTGATACGGCCATCACGACCGACAACGATTTTTGGTGTTTTATTTTTTCCGGAAATAATGCTTCCGTATGCTGCTGCAAATTTTACTACATCCAAAGGCGTAAGATTTTCGCCAGGTTTACCTCCAATGGTTCCTCTAATGCCAGAGATACTCTTAATTAATGCCACAATGAAAATTTGAAATGTTTAAAAGCCTGCCTATCGGCAGACAGGGTTCAATGGTTTTACATAAGATGTGATGCTGAAAAATTTCTTTCGTGTAAAAGTAAATTTCCAGCGAGGGACAAAAATACGGATTTCAAATGTCATGAGGTGTTTATAGCCGCCTTACATTTGTGTAAACGATAGAATGACAGACAAATCATGGTATAAGGAGTGGTTTAATTCCCCCTTCTACCATAAACTTTATTTTGAAAGGGACGAGAAAGAAGCCGAAGCATTTATCCGTCAATTAATTAAGCACCTGGATCCAGCCCCCGGCTGCCGGATGCTGGATATAGCCTGTGGCAAAGGACGGCATAGCAAGACCTTGGCAACACTTGATTTCGATGTAACCGGTATTGATATTTCGCCGGATAGCATTGAATGGGCAAAACAATCGGAAAACGAGCGGCTCCATTTTTTTATCCATGATATGCGCCTCCCCTTCTGGGGAAATTATTTTGACTATGCTTTTAATTTCTTTACCAGTTTTGGATATTTTAAAACCCGGCGGGAACATGATGACACTATTCGCACCATCGCTTCGGGCTTGAAAGCAGGTGGCATTTTTGTTATAGACTATCTCAATACACATTATGCGGAAGAGCATCTTGTGCACAATGAGATCAAACAAATTGATTCTACTTCATATGAAATACATCGCTGGGATGACGACACTCATTTTTACAAAAAGATAACGATCACCGATGCTTCTTTACAATCACCACTTGAATACACGGAAAAAGTAGCCAAGTTTTCTTTGGGTGATTTTACTGATATGTTCAGCTACCAGGGATTGCAGGTACAGGAAGTATTCGGCAATTATCAGTTTGGTAATTATGATGTAAGGAAAACACCACGACTCATCGTTATTGCACAGAAAATGATTACTGACCCAGCCGATAAAGAGAAAAGATTGTATAGTGATGGAAGAAGAACGGATGCGCTGACTTGAGGGGAAAGTTGAAAAGTTTACAAGTTCACAGGTTCAGAAGTTTTGTTTAAATACAATGAACTTTCAATTATTATGAGCCCATTGAACGTTTGAAACTTGTGAACTGGTAAACTTATATTAATCTCCCTGATTATTCATCAACATATACCTTGCTGTTTCAAAAAAGGCGGTTGTAAAATCTGACAACCCCCGGCGAATAGAATCTCTTTGTGGCTTGTTAAACCGGAAACTGCTATCTCTTATGGCTACCATTTTATCTTCAGGAAAATTGAGGTTTTTAATAAAATAAAAATCATCTGTTACTATACCTATTTTACCTGCTGTATTGGTGATAAAGGCATAATTATTTTTCTTAGCGGGATCCAGTAAATCGCGGCCCAATGTTGTATTTACATAAGGCTGCTGTATCATTCCAGCTATGGTTGGCAGCACATCTATCTGCGAAACGACTTCCTTTCTTTTTTGTGGCCGTAATAAAAAAGGAGCATAAAATAAAAGCGGTACATGTTCATCTGTCAGCCGCTGATCGGTCCATGCCCGGGGATACATTGCTTCGGCATTGCCAGCTACACCATGATCACCAATAAAAACAAAAATGGTATTATGAAAATAGGTTTCTTTTTCCGCGGCTTCGATAAACTTTTGAAAACAATAATCCGAGTAACGGAAAGTATTGTATTCATCCAGTGATTGAAATCCATATTTGAGCAGTTCTTGTTCCGGCACCAGCGATTTCACAAAATCCGTATCATTCGGCGGTATCATATAAGGCCTGTGATTGTCGGATGTCTGAACAATAGCAAAAAAAGGTTTTTGCTTCTTCTTAAAAACTTCATTGGCCTCCAAAAACAGATCTTTATCACTTATCCCCCACACATTGATCTTTGGAGATTTAAAACTTTTTTCCGTATGCATCTGCAAATCATCAATATTTTTCAGCAGGCCACCAAAATTGTTGAACTCAGGGTTGCCACCGAGAAAATAATGTTTGTCATATCCTTCAAAATTATCAATGATCGTGTGTTGTTTTATCGCCAGCGGATTACGGGTAGAAAATTTGAACAGTTGTGCATCAGGAATACCGGTCATGATGGCAAACAAACCTCTTGCAGTAGAAAAATGCGGAGAAAAACAACGATCAAAGAATATTCCGTTTCTTGCCAGTGAATCAAAATATGGCGTAGTATTAAGCGGATTGCCACTCATAGTACTTTTGTACATGCTGAATGATTCACACATCACCAGAACGATATTGGGGCGGCTTTCCAGGGCCGTGCTACCCGGTGATACAATACGACGATAAGAGAAAGTATTTTTATCCGGCAATTGCATCCATTCCGCCATTAATGGAAAAACTTCTCTTGCTTTTTGTTCATTGAATTCAGGCTTGCGGAGCTTCAGGGTAGCAAAAAAATTCTGCAATGGGTTTAAAGCCAGGTAAGATTTAAAACTGTCCTGGAATACAAAACATTGTTTCCATGTCAGCGGTGTTAATGCTGCTCTTCCATAAATCAATA
>CAMLEX010000789.1 GCA_946479055.1 uncultured Bacteroidota bacterium
AAGCTGTAAAATCCATATCGAACTATCTTGCGCTTTCCATTTGTATCAGCAGTTAACAGGCTACTGCTCTCTTTACCATTATGTGAAAAAACTGGAAATGCGTTTGTTTTCTGTTGTACGGATTTTTCTTTGAGCCTTTCATTTACTCTGTCGGGATGCTGTATGTCTAATATTTTATCAAGCATTCCCTCCAACTTTTCCATTTCAGGATCGTCACCCTTCTTTTCATGCAACATCTTCATCATTCCTTCAAGGCGATCAACGTCACTTCCTAAATCAGGGTTCTCATATACCGGCGAATCATTACTGCCTGAATAATCTGTTTGAGGATTGTTGACGCCTTCCTGCAACTGCTTAAGCCTTTCCATAATTTTATTCTCTGTTGCATCCTTGTACTTTTCTGAATGAACAGGGGACGTATTTAAACCCCTATAAGCATCTTTGGGTAACGGATCATACTGCGAAGGACTATTTGCAACAACATCATCAAGTCTATTCGGATCAGTGTTTGAGTCCTGAAGTTTAAAAAGAGAATCGTTTTGCAGTGCATCCTGGTTCTTCTCTTCCTGCTGTTTGGCCTTTTCATAAAAAGTGAGTTTATCATCTTTTGCGTCGTCTTTAATGTTGGCCGCCGGCAGATCAAGGTTCAAACCTTCTTTCGTACCAATTATCTTACTTGAATCTGTAGTGCCCTTCCCTCCGCCTAACGCCCAAAACGCCAATGTCACAAATGGCAGCATTAACAAGGGAAGGACCATTAGCATTTTAAATTTTCTAAACCCAACTTGCTGTTTTTTGGATTGATCCACTTTTGCCTCAAAGTGTACATCCTTTCTTACATCCTCTGTAATCATAACCTCTTAGTTTATAGTTTTAAGATTTATTGACTCAATATTTTAATAAGCTATCAATTCCATAAAGCCTTTCTACTTCGTTTATGCTATCCATCAGACCCGGCCTTGCCCTTATAATGCTGTCGTGGATGACTATCCCCTGCCTCGAAGTTTTCAGGCTGTCCATGTACCTGCGGAATTGCTTAATTCTTCTTATGTCTTCCCCTGTTATATATGCTTTAATTCGTGGGGAATTATCGCTTGTTTTGTCAATGTGTTTAGGAACTGATATAGAATTTGTCTTTAATACTCGTGAAGACGACTTTGAAGAACTCAATTCATCTATGAGCATGTAAATACTTGCACCACCGAATACAGAACAAAACACTATGAGAAGAATTATTTTACCTCTTTGAGTAAGATTCGCTGTTTTCTTATTTAATGTTGCTCCAAAACGGTTCTGAAGACCATTAATCAACCTGGCAATGCCAGATGCTGCCTTTTCTTTTAAAGAATTTTTCGAAGTTTCCTGATCTTTGTTTTTTCTTTTGAACCACATAAACTATCTGTTTTCGTTTTTGATGTCCCTGTTTTCAAGAATCCTCCATTTCTCAATCAAAAAACCATGTGCATTATTATCTGAACGAGAAACATTTCTCAGATGACCTTCCGTTATCAGGTTACGGATGACAATTGTTGACGGCCGTATTATTCTTTGTTGTGCAAAACACTTAAAGTAAAACGGATACTGGTTAATATCAACCTGAACACTATCTACACTTAGCTCCTGGCTGATATTGCCGGAAATCAGATTGCTGTAATAATTGTTTTCTTTAAGATTGTCGTACTGCTCTTTAGCGGAACGATCAGCCAGATACAATGCCTTTGTTATGTTGGTCGTAATAACCTTATCGTCAGGATCGAGAGTAAAAAACCAGAAGTGAAATGTTTTCACATGGTCCCTGGCCTCTACAGGGATGTTATCTTTTCTGTCGGAGGCAAATGCTTCAAGTACTTTACCATTAGCAAGGATGTAAACTTTTTGCTGTGATTTTGTTGCGATTTGCTGGCCAGAATACAATGCATATCCCGATACAACAACACAAGCAAGAATAATTACAATTGAAAACAAACGGACATGTCTAAAAGCGGTGTCAATATTTTGCATCTTTTTAAAAACCATAACTCACACGTTTATCAAACTCACAATTGATTTAATCAAACTCTATTTGCCTGAAACCCTATCTTTAAAATAATCACTCGACTTTGACGCATAACCTCCTCCCAACATATTCTTCATGTCGCCATAAGTATCTTTTACCATTGATGTAGCTGCAGATGATGTGGCGCTTGCCGTAGAATTTGCTGACATTGTGGAAACGCCCGTCACCTTATATAGCAAGGTATTTCCACCACCTGCATGAATAATGTAATTAGCAACTGATGGAACAGTGAAGTATCCAACTATTCCAATAATCATAAAAACGAGGTAGGCGGCATCGGTAGAGGTAAAGAAGGTGTCTCCATTTTGTTGTATTTGCCCTATATCAATCTTGATCATGTTTTCCTGTATCTTCCCTATAATGGCACCAAATATGTTGGCTACCGGCAACCACAAAAAGATGTTGATATATCGTGCAATCCATACTGTTAGGGTATGTTGAAAGCCGTCGAAAACCGCTAAGCCAAAAACCAAAGGCCCCAAAATTGCAAGCACTATCAAATAAAATGTTCGAATGGTATTTATACATAATGCAGCAGCTTGGAAGAGAATTTGAAGCACAACGCTCATCCATTCCTTAATAGCGTTTCGAAAATTATAGGAAGCTTTTGCAAGAGCAAATCTCACACTGTTTCCAATACCATCTAACCACCCTTCTTCTTCCTCACCATAATAATACTTATACCATTTATCATAATCACCGCTGCCACTAGGGCCAACATACATCTCCCAGGCATCGGTCG
>CAMLEX010000790.1 GCA_946479055.1 uncultured Bacteroidota bacterium
TAAATGTGGTTCTAAGATTTCGGCAAAAGTACTATGCGAAGAGCAAACAATGGCAAAAAAAATTTAAATGATAGAAAAAAATAATTTATCTCTTTTTTTATACTATTGCAATCTTGCAGACAGTTCTCCATCAATTTTTTTGAACAAATGATAGGGCTTGTATGTACGCCAGTTATCAATTTCCATTAATTCAATGTAACGATTCAGATGTGCTTTTTTGAAATCATATTGGGTTGATGATGGCATATTCAGGCAAACGATCCAACCGTTTTCTTCCATTAACTCTTCAAATAGCTCTTCATAATATTCACGACCATCACTATGAAAGTTTAGCACATTTTCTGCGATGAGTATAAATTTGATAATGCCTTCATACATGAATTTTTCCAATACTTCCCGTTTCAATTCCATGATATCATTCTCAATAGCATCATTCCATTCCCCGATCAGTTCAATAATCGCATATTTTTCATCCTGGTCTGCCATCAATACTTTCAGGTATAAGGTGCGGCTACCAAAATCATCCCACTGCGGATGTATAAAATAGTTGTAAACAGTTTGGGTAAATTCAAATTCGGAATACTCACGGCCATAGAAAGGCGATAACTGATCCTCCTCACTTATATAAATATGACGCCAGTTATAAAATGGTTCTATCGTGTGCATCGGAAAATTCTTCCTGCAAAGATAAACTAAGAGTTGAAAGAGAAAAAGCTAAGAGCTCAAGGAGAAAAAGAGGTAAAGGAGAGATATTGAATATGGAAGGAGCTTATACTTTAGGGTACTCCTGCTGCAGCAATTGCACATGTTAACCATTAAACTGTAAAAATTCAGATCCATCAAAAGTAAAAGGCAATAACAACTATACTCTCCTTGAGCTCTTAGCCCAGCAGATAATTTTTCAACTCAATATACTCAGCTTTCATTTTTGTACTTTTTTTCGCCTGAGTCATTATGTCTTTAATAGATAAAGGCAGTTCGATCTTCTTCCCGGTTATTTTTTCCACTGCATCCGGAAACTTAACCGGGTGAGCCGTTTCGAGGAAAATTCCTTTTGCAGAAGGGTTTGCAGTTAAATACTTTTCTAAAGCCAGGTAACCGACAGCGCCGTGAGGGTCAAGCAAATAATTGGTTTGTTCATAAACTTCTTTGATCGTTGCAACAGTATCGTCATCACTGATACTATAGGACGAGAGTTTATTTTTAAGTTCCGGAAATTGATGATGGAAAATTTCAAGTATCCTCACAAAATTGCTGGGATTGCCAACATCCATTGCATTACTCAGGGTTGGAACAGCTTGTTTAGGTTTCAGGATCTCCGTATCCAGGTAATCACTTACAATATCATTCACATTACAGGCAGCAATAAAATGATTGACCGGTAACCCTGATTGATTTGCTAAAATACCGGCGCAAATATTTCCAAAGTTTCCGCTGGGCACACTGATCACAGGTGGATGATCCTTATCAATCCATTGTTTATAAGCAAAGAAATAATAAAACTGCTGCGGCAGCCATCTTGCCACATTGATAGAATTGGCAGAAGTAAGAAATAATTTTTGATTCAATTCCGCATCTGTAAATGCCTGCTTCACCATTTGCTGGCAATCATCAAATGTTCCATCTATTTCTAATGCATGAATGTTCTTTCCAAGAGCAGTCAATTGTTTTTCCTGCACAGGGCTTACTTTGCCGGATGGATATAATATTACTACATCGATTCCTTCCACATCATAAAATCCATTGGCAACAGCGCCGCCGGTATCGCCGGATGTCGCAACCAGCACAGTAACCTTTCTATCCTCTCCTTTCAGAAAATACCCCAGGCACCTGCTCATAAACCTGGCGCCAACATCTTTAAATGCCAGCGTCGGCCCATGAAATAATTCCAGCGAAGAAATAACATCATTCACTTTTACCAATGGTATCGGAAAATTGACTGTTTCGGTAACGATCTGGAAAAGTTTTTCATCCGGAATACTATCACCAACATATGGACGGATAACCTTGAAAGCAATCTCCTCATTAGAAAGTTTTTCAATCTCATCAATCATTTCTTTTTCTACCTGTGGAATTGTTTCCGGAAAATACAATCCTTTATCCGGCGCCTGTCCACGAATAGCCGCTTCTTTAAAATCAACTAAGGATGATTGTTTATTCGTTGAATAATACTTCATTCTTTCAAACTATTTTTAATTTATCCCAATAATCCATTTAATCTCAAAAATCCCGGTTCAGATAATTTCCACTCCTTTCTTATTGATCGTAGTAACGTAAGTATGATATTCAATTCCTATTTTTTCATATACTTCTTTCATTACTGATTCCACTTCAATTGCTGTTTTTCTTTCTTTACTTAACATAAAAATGGATGGTCCGGAACCAGAAATACCGCCGCCCAATGCGCCGGCTTCCTTACATTTTGTTTTTACTTCATCAAAGCCGGGGATCAGGATACTGCGAACAGGTTCAATGATCACATCTTCGAGTGAGCGGCCGATAAGATCCAGATCATTTTTTAAAAACCCTGTTACCAGGCCTGCAATATTTCCCCATTGTTTGATCGCATCTTTCAACAATACCTGCTGACGCAAAATTTGCCTCGCATCAGATGTTCTTACTTCAATCTGTGGATGAACCACCGTAACATGCAGATCGGGAGAAGGGATTGAAATGATATCCAGCGGATGAATAGAACGAATCAGGCTGACGCCACCTAAAATGCAGGGAGCAATATTATCAGCATGCTTCACTCCCGATGCAAGCTTTTCGCCATTCATAGCCAGTTGCACA
>CAMLEX010000791.1 GCA_946479055.1 uncultured Bacteroidota bacterium
ACCACCGAGATCTACACTCTTTCCCTACACGACGCTCTTCCGATCTCCTTTAGTAGTTTCATTAAACACTTTTCTAAGCCGTACCATATCAAACCATGTGATGCCTTCATAACAGAGTTCATGCCAGCGTTCTTTCCAGACAGCTTCGCGGAAAGAAGCCTGCGTATATGAACCAACAGCTGGTGTTGTAAGTTGGGCTCTATCTCTGATTCTTTTGAAAGCGTCATACGCCGTTTGATCAGGGCCACCACCTTCATTTTTTGCCTCGGCATATATCAAAAGCACTTCGGCGTAGCGGATCATCGGTACATTAAGATCATTCCTCTTTGAACCTTCTACCCCAGGGCTGCCAAATGCAACGGTATTAAAATGTTTAAAGATATAAGGGGCACCCAGTTCAAAGGGAGCACCGCTACCGTTATGATAATAGCTGGTATAAAAATAGCCTTCCTGGTTCTTTGCCCGTAAATCGCCGGTTTCATAAGACTGATAAAAAGATAAAGTAGGAACAGAACTTCCGGTGCCATTTGCTCCGTAAGCGCTAACCGGTTTAAAGTTGGGAAACATATTTTCCATTGGATTTCCTGCAACATCAGCGAAATATTGAAGTTCAAAAATATGCTCTAGTTTATTTTCTGTGGATAAACTATGGACTTCAGCATAAGTGTTAAAAAGGTTGATAGAAGCCGGATTAGCGTTGGCGTAAGTAATCACTTCATAAGCTTTATCGGCAGCGAGTTTATAATGAGTTGCTCCTTTATTAAGCGGTTGGCCGGCCATAGTAAGATAAACAATAGCCAACTGCGATTTTACAGCAGCTAAAGAAACACGGCCAGTGGCATCCATCCAGGCAAAGCCGGCAGCTTCTGCTGCTATAAGGTCCTCAACAATTAAGTTATAAATATCCTCCTTTGGTGCCCGGCTCGGATAAAAATCTTCCGAGGTAGCAGTTTGAGGAGTTGTAATTAATGGTATATCGCCCCATAATCTAACTGCATAAAAATAGGCCCAGGCTCTCAAGAACTTAGCTTCACCCAGTATTCTTTTTTTCTGAGCATCATCCATAGGTGTAATAGCCGGAACTTTATCAAGAACAAGATTTGCCTGTGCAATCACTCTATATAAACCATTCCACCAATTGATGATATGCCCAGTGTTGCCATCATATGCGAGAGCGTACAGGTTGTTCAAATCCGAGTTCTGGGCAGTTTCTGTGGTGGAAGTACCTGTCACCGCTTCAAGCATTTGCCAGTTTGATGAAAAAATACCTGCTCCACCTCCATAAAAACGGGTATCGGAGTATACCGAAGCAATAGCAGCTTCTGCGTGTTCAGGTATAGTGTAAAAACTTTCTGGAGTTAGATTAGAAGGATCTTTTTCTTCAAGGAATTTTTTACATCCCGGTAAAATGAGCATCGCTCCCAAAAGCACCGCTAATCCTTTTTTTCTTATTATATTAAAATTCATAATTAATAACTTTAAAATTTTATAAATAGTTACAGTCCAACATTTATTCCCACCATGTAAGTCGTCGGTTTAGGATAACTATGCCAATGCATTCCCTGCGAGAAAACATTTCTGCCATCGTCTGCATAACCACCTGTTGGAGTTGTTTCCGGATCGGCCGTGAGCTCGTTACTGGCTATTATAAAAAGGTTTTGAACGGAAGCATAGATTCTGAGTTTGTCTAATTTCAATTTATTCGCAGTATTTGATGATAAACTATAACTCAATAAAATATTTTTGCCGCGAATGAAAGATCCGTCTTTAATCCAACGGGTATCTACATTTGTTACATATCCAGCCCTTGTATCACGTAACTGAGCAATCGGAGTATTTTGATTTTGCGGCGTCCAGGCATTCAATACAGTTCTATAACTATTAGCCAATGAAACACGGTCCTCACTGGAATGTGATGTCATATCCAGAATATCATTGCCATAGGAATACTGTAGTTCAACAAGCAACCCAAAGTTTTTATACCGAAGATTGTTTACAAAAGCACCCCAGCCTTTAGGGCTACCATTACCAATAATCATTCTGTCAGCATCAGTAATTTTGAAATCACCATTTACATCCAGGTATTTAATATCACCAGGTAATATCGTTAAATTATTACGATAGCTGGTGTATTTAGCCGCTTCCGCAATCTCTTTCTCACTCCATGTTCCCAAGCGTACGAGGCCCCAAAAAGAGCCAGCAGCTTCTCCTATACGAATAATGTTAGTGGGATTGGTGAAGTTAGCCCCACCTACATTGAAAATGTCGGAAGGGGTAGCTAAGGAAAGCACTTTATTCCTGTTAAGCGAGAAATTAAGAGTTGAAGTCCATGAAAAATCTTTAGTATCGATATTCACGGTGCTCAATGCCAACTCCAGACCTTTGTTTTCCATTGAACCTACATTCTTCCTGATAGTTGCATATCCACTGGTGCGGGGTACTGGCGCATCCAGTAACATATCCGTAGTTTTCCTGTAATAAACGTCCGCTTCAATTGTTATTCTATTTTTAAACAGTCCCAGTTCTACTCCAAAATCTGTTTGAGCAGTTTTTTCCCATTTCAAATCAGGATTGGCTAATCTGTTTAAACCTGTTCCGCCTACCCGTGCATTATTGATAATTGCAGCATAGCCTGAACTTAAAAGGGATAAAGATGAATAGGGAGGTATTTCAGAGTTACCTGTTAAACCATAACTCGTCCGAATTTTTAAATTGGAAATAACGGCATTGCCTTTTAAGAAATCTTCTTCAGACACTCTCCAAGCAACCGCTCCGGCCGGAAAATATCCCCA
>CAMLEX010000792.1 GCA_946479055.1 uncultured Bacteroidota bacterium
GTTCTTGCATAGAATCCCGTATAAGAAAAGCCAAGACCGCCATCGTCACCATTTACATTCATACTATAAATAGTTTGTACACCCGGTTCCTTCATCATTAATCTTCGTGTAAGTGTATAATAACGGTCGCTTTCAAAACATAGTTCCACATTTCTTTCACGCAGAATATGCTTACGCATTAGATCTTTATTGCCAACTGCATCGGGATATATTGTTTCAATACCGGGAAGGCCGGCCCTTGCTCTGACCA
The DNA here is from genome assembly GCA_946479055.1 of uncultured Bacteroidota bacterium. The sequence goes on from CAMLEX010000792.1 coordinate 251, forward strand.
TGTTGAGGTAGGTTACTACACCGGGATTGGCAGGCTCATATTCATTTAATGCTTCCGCGTAATCCAGCAATATTTCAGCATAGCGGATCAATATGTATGGTCCGTGATAAGAAGTTACATCGTTCCTGATATTATCGTTAGGACTTATTCTTTTCAGCAGATCATAGCCTGTTATATTATTGCTGCCAGCCGCTTTTTGTCCCGACTTACCATTGTAATATAACTCGACACGGCCCTTACCGTCTTTATTGCCATCAGAAGAAAAATAATTTTTATCATCGGTTGAAGAAGCTGGCAAAACGGGGCGACCGTTGTACTGGATGTACGCATAAAACCTCGGTTCACGGTTGGCATACATATTCCATTCTCCTTTTTTGTGTCCCCATGCGTTAGCAGCATCACTGCCTGCAAAACCAGTTTCCACATAACCGGAAGCAGCGTCATCGATGGTTCTTCCATTATTCATCGAAAACGCATCTACGATATTCTGGGTAGCATTATACATATTATAACCACCCGGACCGGGGGAAGCACATTTTGTAAAACCCCATGTCCACCAGTTATTGTTAGCGAAAATAATTTCGTTATTCCAGGTGGTTGTAAAAAGATTGCGCACGGATAAATAAGGATCAAAGGTTGCATCGCCTTCATCTACATTGGTAAAGAGTTTATAAGCATTCAGATCAATAACGGCTTTGGCCGCATCTGCAGCAGCCTTCCATTTATTGGCATCGAATGTTGTTGGCGCCAATGGCGTACCATCCATATTTTTAAAATTTGCAAAGCGGGGATTGCCATTCCAGAGCGGACTTGCTGCATGTAAAGACACCTGTGCTTTTACCGCAAGGCACGCACCTTTTGTGGGTCTGCCATAATTACTGGATGATGGCCAGGTTACCGGTAACGCTTTATATGCCTGGTCCATCAGTTCGTTTATATGTGCCACACAGGTATCAAAAGGGGCACGTGGATATTGATTGAAATCCGCATCTCTTGCAATCGGTTCCGTAAGCTTTACAAAAGGACCATACTGTTTTAATAATTGCCAGTAAAACCAACCACGTAAATATCTTACTTCAGCTTTATATTGAAGTTTCAATTCTTCACTCATCTCCGCTGCAGGAACATTATCGATATTAGCTTCGAAAACGAATGATTTGCGAATGCCCGTATAAAAATTGCCCCATGTATAAAAATACCAGCTTGCTGAACTCCAGTTGCCGCTAACCATTTGCCTTACATTAACGGTGGGTATGCAAACGGATGATTCATCACTGGCGCCCACACTCGCCCAATCACCGCCATCCGTATTGTACACATAAGAATATACATTATACAGGTATGCTTCGGCATTGGCTTTGGTCTGCCATAGCTGGTCTTCTGTTAAAAGATTGTCTGGTTTTTTATCAAGATACTTTTTGCAGGAAAAAAGCACAAAGGATAACATAACCCCCAAAATGATTCTATAATAGATATGCTTGTTCATGTTATTAATTCGTTTAGCAGTTTTAAAATTGTGCCCTTACGCCAACCGTTATCGTTCTTGCATAAGGATATTGCGCTCCATTTGAACCCATTTCCGGATCCCACAATTTGAATTTTGAAAATGTAAGCAAGTTGGTACCCGAGAGATAAAATTGCAGACTGGTTATACCACTGGTTACGGTAGCCGCGGTTTTTGTAAATTGATTGTCTATGTTTTTATATTCAGGGCTACTACGTGCATTGCCCCTGCCCAGTTTTACAGTATATCCCATAGTTGCTTGCTTCAAACGCATAAAACTGCCGTCTTTCAGCCACCAGGTACTTCCGAGATAGTTGTTGTCGCTGGTATTGGTAATAGTAAGCCTGGGATAATCAACATCCTGGCTGGGATTTCCCGGAGTCCATCTGCTGGTTACATTGGAAAGCACATTAGCGGGGTATTGACCAATGCCGGCGAAAGGTATAATGCCCACTCCGTCACTGCCTCTTCCATTGCCTAAAATACCTGATCCGTTAGCCATAATGCCTACATCGGCAACGCCTGCAAAAAGCGCTGACATTTCAAAATTTTTATAGCCAACATTAAAACCAAAACCATAAGACCATGCAGGGAAGGATGATTTACCGAGAAAGGTCCAGTCGTATGCATTTACTGTTCCATCTCCATTCAGGTCTGCATACTTGATATCACCTGCATATACAGTTCTTGTTTGTGTCGGACTTTTATCAACATCACCCTGGTCAACAAATAAACCCTGGCTGATATAGCCGGTGAATTCACCATACCGATGTCCTTCAGGTTGCTGGTAAGCATAAGTTCGTTTGGGATTATCAGCATATACTATTTTGTTTTTGGCATATGTGATATTTCCAAAAAGCCGAAGGCTTATATTCTTACCAATACGTTCATTATACTCCACGCTGCCATCAATTCCCTGGTTCTGCATTTCACCAAGGTTGGCATAAATAGCCAGGCTGCTATAACCCGCGATGGGCGAAATAGAATTACGGTTAATTAAAATATCAGTCCTTTTATCACGGAAGACATCGACT
>CAMLEX010000793.1 GCA_946479055.1 uncultured Bacteroidota bacterium
AAAGCCATGGCGAGATACATGATAAATTTAAAGTGTTGGTTTACCAGGCACTGAAGTAGTTGCAGCTACTGGTTACCGGTAACTGGTAACTTGAAACCAGCAACCAGTTTTAACTCTTAGTTTGGAGTTTGTTTCGTTACTTGCCGTAATATTTATTCATTTTGGGAATCAGACTTTTACAAATACTATTTGTTGGATTTTTCTTTTTCTTATTTAAGTCAACACCTGTTTGTGCACAGTACAAGATACGCGGTACAGTATATGACAGCACCCGCAGTTACCCGGTAGGGTTTGTAAGCGTTTTATCTACTTCCGGAAAAGGGACATCCACGAATGCTAATGGTGAATACGAAATTGATGTGGCCGAAAAAGACTCTATCTGGTTCAGTTATCTGAATAAGCCAACGGTAAAATTTCCTGTTTTAAAAATTGCCACTCCTTTAAGTTTTGATATCTCGCTGCAGGTAAATGTACCTGTATTAAAAGAGGTTAAAATAAGACCGAGAAATTACCGCCAGGATTCTATTCAAAACAGGGAAGATTATGCAAAAATTTTCAATTATAGAAAACCGGGTCTTAGTGTCATTACACCGCAATATGGGGCTGCTGCAGGCTTTGATATTAATGAGATCATCAATGTATTTCGTTTCAAACGAAACAAGAGTATAAAATCTTTCCAGGACAGATTGCTGGCGCAGGAGCAGGAAAAGTTTGTTGATCATCGTTTCAGTAAAGCGTTGGTGCGACGTCTCACTTTGTTAACGGGTAGTGAGCTGGACAGTTTTATGACTGTCTTCCGCCCACCCTACCTGTTTGCCGTTATGACCAATGATTATGATTTTCAGAAGTATATTAAAGAATCCTTTGAACGTTTTAAAAAAGGATTGCGTCCGGAGCTTATATGGAAAGAAGAAGAGGAAGAAGAAAATTTTTAATAAAAAAGCGTTGCCTGAAACAACGCTTTTTTATTTACAGGTACTCCCGTTTTAAAGCTTAATAGCCATCGCCGTTTGCTGCAGATGCCTTTTTGCCAAACATATTTTTCACTCCTCCTAAATTCTTATCAAGAAAATCTTTCCCTTTTTGCTTCATGCTATTTCTTTGTTCAGGAGTCATTTTTGAATATTTATAATATCCATAAGCTGCTGCGGCCGCCAGAAGCAGGCCTATTCCTTTTCTTTGCATAATTGATATTTTAGCGTTTATAAAATCAATTTACTATTAACTATCATAAAATATCATGCCGTAATTATTCTGATTGCAAAAAAATATAATTGGCCAATATTCAATTTCTCAGGCCATTTTAAAATCATAATAATCACCCCAGTTCATTGAGCAAGTTTTTCTACATTTTCAGATGACTGTCCAAAAACCAATTTTTCCCTGCAGGATTTATCGTATTTTCATCCTCAACTTTTTACAGCTAACTCTTTGTAATGGAACAAACAACACTTGGTATCGGCACACGTTTACAGCACACACAATTTGGGCCCGGGGTTATCGTCGGCATCCGCTATGCTACCTACCTTATCTCTTTTATTAATCATGGCCTCAAAGAAATTGACAAAACCGATGACAAACTGGATGAGATCATTCCCGAAAATGTAACGGAAGAAATAGAAACACATTCAGAGGTGGAAAGATCTTTATTAAAAATCCTTCGCCTCTGGGGCGGCCTTACGGAAAATGTTCCGCTGGGTGAAAAATGGATTAAAGGAGTATTGCTTTTGCAACCCGCCGATAAAAGTTTAAAACCAAAAGAAATTCCTATTGATGATTTCTTTCACAAAATCGTAATGCTTCGGGACAGGTTAAGAGTACTGGAACAAAACATCAACAGCAATAAAAAACTGAATGACGAAGACAAAGTAAATATTCAACAATACATAACCCGTTGTTATGGTTCACTTACAACTTTTAACGTATTGTTCAAAAATAAAGAACATTGGTTTGTAGGAGAAAAAGGTAGCAAAGAGGATTGATCTTTAGATATTTTATTGCCTTTCGTCTTAGCTCAAATGTATCATGAGTTTTTTCTTATTGTTAAAACGATTGGTATTTATTTTTAGCACAATCCTATCCAATGACTTCACTGTACCGCACTTAAGTCAACAAACTGATTTGATAAAATTCGTCGCCCTTGTTGCTGATTACTTCTCAATCCTATAAGGATATTATAAAGCAGATAACTTATGGTATATGAAAAAATATAATTGCCTTGTCATAGCTGTTCTTTTTTTCCAGCCTGTTATTTCGCAGGTTAGTATCATCAAAAATGTAACCGTTATTGATGTAAAAACAGGTAAGGCACTAACGGGTCAGTCAGTTGTTATCAATAATGAAAGAATAGAAGCGATTGGTCCTGCTAAAAAACTAAAAGACCCTGTCAATGCCATGGTAATTGATGGCGCCGGAAAATTTTTAATGCCCGGAATGATAGATGCGCATATTCATTTTTTTCAATCCGGTGGTTTATATACCCGGCCTGATGTGGTGGACCTGCGAGAAAAAGTGCCTTATGAAAAAGAAAAATCATTTGGACTCAACAACGCTACCGATTATATGCATCGCTATCTGCGGCTGGGCATTACTTCCGTGATAGATGTAGGCGGGCCGTTCGCCAATTTCACCATTCGTGATTCCATTGCCAATACCACCGCTGCACCGAATGTATTGGTAACGGGTCCTTTATTTTCTATTGTTGAAAACGATTATTTCGGAGAGGATAAACCAATAGAAAAAATTACTTCTGAAAAAGAAGCCGACGCCCTTGCCA
>CAMLEX010000794.1 GCA_946479055.1 uncultured Bacteroidota bacterium
CGACCACCGAGATCTACACTCTTTCCCTACACGACGCTCTTCCGATCTCGCCACTTTTACACAAAACGAGGCATTGATGAAGTTGAAAAATGAGATCAATGTAACTGCCCTTCCGGGTGAAACAAATCGCTGGGCAGATGATAAAAACAAACAAGAACGGTTTAATCAATGGCTGAAAAATCTTAGCAAAGACATTTATCTTGACCAGGCCGTGAAGGTGGTTAATGATGTTATTAACCAGCAAAACCTGGCAAAGACTAAGCCAGTAGAGCAGAAGGCTTTCTGAGATTAGGAATACGGGAAAAACATTGACAGGTTGATAAGTTGAAAGTAGCATTGCTGCATACCAACTTATCAACCTGTTTTACTTTTCAACTACAAGTATCTTTCTTTAATTATTTTTTGATGATGCATTGTATGACCGATAAGGATAAAGCCAAGCGCTAAAACATAATTTGACGCATTGGAAGAAATGCCATCTGATTGTAACTGTTCTTCATCAAATGAATGGAACAATAATTCAGATGATCTTCTGACCACTTTAAATTCTTCTAACAGTTTATCCCAGTTTCTTGCATCTGCTTTTGAAGCTGCTGCAAATGAATTTTCATCAAAGCCCGGTAGAGGAGTCTTATCTTTTCTGGCAAACCGCAATGCACGGTAAGAAAAGATTCTTTCGGCATCAATGATATGTTGAAGTACTTCTTTGATCGTCCATTTGTCTTCGGCATAACGATAATCATATTTTTCCTCCGGGATAGTATCAAGAAAGCGGATAAAGGAAGCACTTTCCTTATCAAAAGCTTCAGCCAGTTCATCTTCTGTTACCTGGTTGATGTAATTATGGTAAAAGTTACCAACACGTGAAAGATCGGGACGCATATACATTTAAAATTTATGGTTTATAGTCCGATAGTTTATAAAGACGAAAGTTCGGATTTTTCGATACAAATCGTTCAGATAATTTCATTCCAAGTATGGAAATTATGCTTGAACTTTTGCAGAAGGAGTTTGAATCTTGATGTCACAATTTGTGACATCAAAAACCGGCAGGGGTGGTGAACGTATTTGCCTTGGCATTTACCATAAGAGTCTTCACAAGAATTCGCCTGATCAGTTCCATTTATTTTTTCAGCAATCTTTCATCAATAGGAATAGTTCTGGTAGCTACCAGGTTTACTTTATTGAAATCAGGATGCCCCGGATTCAATAAAAAATTAAAATCTTCCATCATGATCGCTGAAGGTAATTTTAACGCAAGGAAAATATTGTCTTTGATAAATTTGTCGCCGATCCCTTTCAAATTATCCGGGGCGGGATTTATAAACCAGTTATCCGGCAAATCATTGATCTTAATTTCTTTTATTTTGTTTTCCGGAATTTCAATTGTAGCCATACAATAATCATCAATAGGGATATTGGAAATATGCACCACACTTTCCAGCAGGGCCAGCGAGGGGGTAGCCGCAGAATAGAGTATATGTATTCCTTTTGAATTCCACCGGCCGCCAAAACTGGCAGCGCCTGTACCTGCCAGGTTGCTGATAAATTTACATTTCGATATTCTGTAAACGTTCATCAGGCAAAAATTCCATATTCAATTTTACCTAATTCATTCATCAGTATCTCAATGCCCAGCGATGTATCTAAAAGTTCTTTGGGTTTTATATTTCCCAAAGCCATTACCGTACTGTTCATCCATTCTTTAAAACTTTCAAGATTGCCAAAAACTTCTTCCCCACGGCTATACAAACGAGCCAGCTCAACAACTCTTTCAGACTGTTCAGGATTTAATAAGGTTTGTGGTTTATATCGTCGCAGCGTTCTGTCAGATAGCCGCATAAGGACTGCCATTTCATTGACGGGAATGCCGGTTTTATCAATAAGTGTGTCAATAGCCTTTTTAGGAATTCCCTTGCGGATCACATCAATAAAATCGCTTTCATTAGTTACCTGCAAATAATCTTTTTTTCCCGGCATCCCCATAAAAACAATGGTCCTTCCGGCAGATGATATCTTACCATAAGCAACTTCCGGTTCTTCTACCTTTGAAGAATTACTGGCAGCCACATTTTTTTGCTTCCGGTTAGCCGTTTGCGATGAGATATTTCTTTTGCGGGTTGCCATTTTTGAAATTTGTCCATAAGTTACGGCCAAATGTCCGATAATAAAAATTTATTTCCCTGCAGTTTTCCGGTTTATCCTGCCTGGATTGACATTTGAACTGTAGCATTACCTTGGCGTATGGCCGGTGTGCATGATAAATAACCCCTCCCAAAACCAGAACGGATTGGCGGCTGAATAAAACAACCAGGTAAACACCCCGGAATAAAATTGATTCCGGAAGAAAGAATCAGAGTGGATCATATCTGAAAAATCATTCCCCTGCTTCTTATTATCATTAACTTTGGTTCAGATCAGAAGAGCTAATATCAGCAATTGTTTATACCGTCAAAATATGAATTAGTTTTTCGTCTTACTGTTTCACTGACTACCTTTCTTTCTTCAAATCTGCCCGCTTAATTCGTTCCCCCTTCAATGCTGCCTTCTGAAAGCTGATCTTTTTTTCTTTTTAACTTAAAAACATCTATTATGAAAAAATTTCTATTCTATGCCAGCTTCGCGACATTTTTACTTTCATTCACCAACGATAAAAATAAAACAGCCTCAACCAGTATTACGGATAGTGCAGTAAAAGACACGATAGGCTTGCCTTACAAAGCTTCTTATTCCAGCAGTTGGTCTACTGATGTATCGGATGCCGATCTGAAAATG
>CAMLEX010000795.1 GCA_946479055.1 uncultured Bacteroidota bacterium
TCCTGCACTAATCCTTTACCAAATGTGCGACGTCCAATGATATCGGCCCTGTCCCAGTCCTGCAGGGCGCCGGCCAATACTTCACTGGCACTGGCAGAAAGTTCGTCAACTAAAATAACCAATTTTCCTTTTTCAAATAATCCCGGTCTCTTACAACGGTATTCCCTTCTTTTACTATTGGTTCCTTCTGTATAAACCACGAGCTTATCACTATCTAAAAACTCATCAGCCATGTCGATGGCTTCATTCATATAGCCGCCGCCATTGCCCCGAATATCATAAATGAGTTCTTTCAAACCTTGCTTTTGCAAACCTTCCAATGCCGCCATAAACTCTTCATAACTGTTTTCTGTGAATTTATTCAGCTTGATATACCCGGTTGTTTTATCAATCATGTAAGCTGCATCAACAGAAGATACAGGAATGCTGCCCCTTATTACATTCACTGTTTTTAACTGACCGTTCCTTAATATTTGTATTGCGGCTGTTGATCCTCTTTCACCACGGATGTATTCTTTTATTTTAGCGGATTCAATATCTTTTACAATCAATGAAGAATCATTTACCTTAAGTAATTTATCACCTATCTGCAAACCGGCTTTATCACTTGGGCCGCCAGGAATAACATACACAACATTTACAGTATCATTAAACACATTAAATTCTACACCAATGCCATCAAAATTGCCGGCAAGGTCTTCATTAGCTGCTTTCAATTCAACAGGTGGAAAATAGACGGAATGCGGATCCAACTCATTCATCATTTCTTTTATAGCACCTGATTGAATGGAATCTACATTTACTTGGTCAACATATTTCAACCTGATCAGATCAAGCGCCTCCTGCAACGAAGTAGTCTTTGTGCTCTTAAAAAAACCTTTGCTACTGCCTTTATTGTTCATCTTAAAACCCAAAAACATTCCTGCTATCAACACAATAGAAAAAATCAGCGGCAACCAAACCTGGAGTTTTTTATTTCCCATCTTCTATCTTTACATTAATTTGGCGCAAAATAGATAAAAGTTTGTAGTTTATTGTTTGTTGTTTTTAGTTATAACAATATGTTGCTGTTTCGATAATATAAGCTGTGATGCGTCTGAAAGAGTTGAATCACAAACTACAAACCCCGTCCGACCGGGTCATCCGGGCGGTCAAAAAACATAAACCAATTTAATGCCTTCTGTAAAACTGATAGCGGATAGCGGCGCTACGAAAGCTGAATGGAGCCTGCTTACTAATGGTAAACAAAAAACAATTCTTACGCAGGGCATCAGCCCCTATTTTCTCAATAAAGACCAGGTTGTTGATGTGCTTTTAAATGAATTAAAACCTGACTTGCAAAATATCCGGGTAGATGAAGTGTACTATTATGGTACAGGTTGCGCTAATCCTGATAATGCGAAGTTGATGAAAAAAGCCATCAAACAAGTTTTTCCTGAAGCCAATATAGATGTTAATCATGACCTGCTGGCCGCTGCCCGTGCTTTGTGCGGTATTGAAAAAGGCATCGCCTGCATTTTAGGCACAGGTTCCAATTCCTGTTATTACAATGGTAAAAGAATAGTTAGCAATAGTCCTGGGCTTGGTTATGTACTCGGCGATGAAGGAAGTGGTGCTTATCTTGGAAAAAAAGTATTACAATATTATTTATACAATACTTTTGACGATGAATTAAAAGGAAGGTTTGATGTGACTTATCTGACCAACAAAGCGGAAATATTGGAGAATGTTTATAAAAACCCGCTGCCTAATCGTTACCTTGCGGGGTTTGTCATGTTCCTTGCCGAGAACCGTGGGCACTATATGATCGAAAATATTATTGAAGATTGCCTGAATGATTTCTTCTTTACGCATTTATGTAAATACAAGGAAACATGGACACTTCCCGTGAATTTTGTTGGCAGTGTTGCATTCGGGTTCAAGGATGTATTGGAAGAATTATGTAACAGTTATGAATTGGAGTTGGGCAAAATTTTAAAAAAACCTATGAGTGGCCTCATAGAGTACCATAGCTAAAAGAAATGTATGGCATTTGAAAAAATTACAGAAAAAACAAGCTCGTATCGCCACCTGGAAAAAATGAGTATTGCGGAATTGCTCGCCAACATCAACAAGGAAGATCAGACAGTACCCGATGCAGTGGCAAAAGCAATTCCCCAGATCGAAAAATTGGTAGAAGCGGTGAGTGATAAAATGCTGATGGGCGGCCGCTTATTTTATATAGGAGCCGGTACCAGCGGCCGCCTGGCAGTGGTAGATGCCAGTGAGTGCCCGCCCACTTACGGCGTTCCTTATGGATTGGTGATCGCCGTTATTGCCGGTGGCGATAAAGCCATTACTACTGCTGTTGAATTTGCTGAAGATGATAAAGAACAAGGCTGGAAAGATCTTGAGGCCTTTAATATATCAGATAAGGATGTTGTGATAGGTATAGCAGCCAGTGGTACCACACCCTATGTTATCGGCGCATTAGAAGAATGCAGGAAAAGGGGTATTGTTACGGGAAGCATTTCCTGTAATCCTGATTCTCCCGTAAGCGAATCGGCCGATTTTCCAATTGAAGTAGTAGTAGGACCGGAGTTTGTAACCGGTAGTACCAGAATGAAAAGCGGTACAGCGCAAAAACTGGTTTTGAATATGATCTCCACATCTGCCATGATACAATTGGGCAGGGTAGAGGATAATAAAATGGTGAACATGCAGCTGACCAATGAAAAATTGGTGGATCGGGGTGTAAAAATGCTGATGGACAGACTTTCACTCAACGATTAT
>CAMLEX010000796.1 GCA_946479055.1 uncultured Bacteroidota bacterium
GATCCTCGATGAGCCGGCCAATGGCCTGGACCCTTCCGGAATTCTTGAAATCCGTCAACTATTATTAAACCTTAATAAGGAAAAGGGCACTACAATAGTGATCTCATCGCACCAGCTAGCGGAGATCGAAAAATTGGTGAGCCATTTGGGGATCATTAACGATGGAAAATTGATCTTCCAGGACACTATAAGAAGATTGCAGCAACTTCAACAGCCTGTTTTGTACATTAAAACCAATGATCCCAGCGGAGTAAGGAACCTGCTCCAATCCCAATTTCCGACCGAGCAGAATAGTGGCACTGTTGAAGTGTTAATAAGCAATGATGATGACGTTGCTGCGATATCAAAGAAACTAATTGAAAAAGGCTTTGACATTTATGACCTGCACGTAAGCAGGGGTAACCTTGAAAATATTTTCATTTCGATAACCAATAAAAATATCTAAAAGCCAAACATGCAATTGCACTTACTACAAAACGAGACCTTAAAAATAAAAAATACCCCTGCACTATGGATTACACTCATTGGGGGTGCTTTTCTGCCCGTGATGCTCGGCATAGCCTACTTGAACGAATGGAAAAAATTTATCCCGGGCACGGGTGTAAATCCATGGGTGGATTATTATGGCAGGTTGGTCAATGGCCTTAGTATTTGTACCCCGTTGTTTATTTGCCTGGTTGTTGCGCTGATTTTTCATGTGGATCATAAGGCGGCGGCATGGAGGCTTACTTTTACTTTGCCCTTATCAAAATCGACTGTATTTATTCATAAATTAATACTTGTAACAGGAATCATCTCGCTATATTTTCTCTTATTTCTCGCCTTCTCTATTGTAACAGGGATATTGCTCGGATTGATTCATCCTGAATTTCTTTTTTTGCAAAAGCTGCCGGATTATCGAAAAGTAATATTGGTAATAACCAAGGCATTTATGTGTAACCTTGGAATCGTTGCCATCCAGTTTTGGCTATCGTTCAGAATAAAGAATGTTGTTACTACCCTTGGTGTTGGAATGGCTGCAGTCATAACGGGTCTTCTTGCGAAAGATTCTGAGCGTGCATTTTTATTTGCTTATGTTGATCCATTCAAAATGATAGGTTATTTCTATCGGCCGCATCAATTTTGGGAAAACTATGTATGGGTGAGCCTTTCTTATTTTGTTGTTGTCATTGTACCATCCTTTATTGATTTTACCCGGAGGTTTAAAGGATAGGTACAGCACATATATCTGCATAACACCCGGTGAGCGGAAGTTTACCTCTGCTCGGTTCGCAGGCTTTTCACGGGGTTGGCTAACGCCGCTTTTATTGCATGAAAACTTACCGCTCTATTGTCCGCCTACTCTCTTCGAAGTTGCTAAAAATTGTAGAAGAATCAGAAATACGAGACAGTTTCTCGTAAATTTTCATATACCTGGTTGAACTGTCAAAATACGAGACAATGTTTCGGATTTTGAATATCTAGATAAAACATTTGTATAGATTAAAGATTGTCAGCAGAATGTCTTGCCCATGCGATTTATCAGGCAGTTGGCTATGCGCACAGTATCTTTTTTATAAATTAAAAAAGGAGGGCTTATCAGAACCTGATACCTAAAGAGTTTGTTTTGCTCTTGCGTGATTTGTAAATATTGGTCGCGTTTTAATTGATTTTTGAGGCCCAATAAAAGTTTGAGAAATCAGATAAGAACAACTTTTTAGTCATGCCTATGCCAATTAGTAAAATATTACTTCAATTTATTCGATAGTTTTTCAAATAATCCTTTCATGTCAGCACTGATTTTTTTATATGTTATCTGCGCATAAATCTGTGTTGTTTTAATGCTCCGATGGCCTAACATCTTACTGACCGATTCTATAGGTACACCATTTTCCAGGGTGACAGTTGTAGCAAAAGTGTGTCTGGCTATATGAAAAGTAATCTTCTTTTCTATTCCACAAATATCTCCCAGCTCTTTCAGGTATTCATTGACTTTTTGATTGGAGCGAACGGGAAGCAGTTTTTTATCGGGTGATCTATCGCGATGGTGCTTATATTTCTCCAAAATGATCGCTACCGGTGGCAAAATGGGCACCGGTTCAGGAATATCTGTTTTTTGTCGGGGCTTTATTAACCACGGCTTACCATCAACGCCTATTTTTAGGTGATTTACAGTTAAATTTTTCACATCGACATAAGCGAATCCAGTATAACAACAAAAAATAAATACATCGCGAACAATTTCGAGGCGGGGACTTGATATTTCCTTTTGCTCAAGCAGTTTGAGTTCTTCAGCAGTTAGATGAGGAGTCTTCGGGTCGACATGTTTTACTTTATACCTGTAAAAAGGATCTGCATCTAACCAATCTTTGTCAACGCAATCACGGATGATCTTTTTCAGGTTTTTGACCATCTTACCCGAGGAGTTGATCCCTATTCCTTTTTCTGACTGTAGATAGTAGACAAACTGACCGGCAAAAGGAAGTCGAAGATCGACTAGTAAGATGTCCGTACCAGAATCTCGCCATTTTAAAAACTCAATTAGATGTTTTTCTGTGGTTTTGTATTTTGTAAAGGTTGATTGTTTATAAATACCTTTTGCGACCAATTTCTCGAAGTCGAGGATGCTTAGCCGAAAAACTTCCAATAGCGTTCTTGTATTGCGGTCCTGGCCGAACCATTTTTCGCGAAGCGTCTGAACACTAAATTCTCTTTGTTCCTTTTCAATGCGCTCCTTATAGTCGTATACTTTCCTTTTGATTTCATCGAGAACCATGTTGG
>CAMLEX010000797.1 GCA_946479055.1 uncultured Bacteroidota bacterium
CCAACCGGTACTTCCTTTGAAACACCGAGAGTTCCTTTAAAATCAAGATCACCTTCTGCTTTAATGGTACCATCTTCTATTTCAACCCCTATAGCAGTAGCAACAGCACGTAAGGTCACTCCGGCGCATGCTACTAATGCCTCTAACAAAAGATCGCCTGAACAAGCAAACAATCCATCACCACCTGTAGCAGGGTGAAGTCCGGCTTCAACTATTGCCCGGCCTGTTTCTACTTTACAGGATATTCCTTCCCCGATTTTTCCCTGCGCCTTTAAAGTAATAATAGCAGAATCAGGTTGTACCCTGTATTGCTCTTTGAGCGGAGCCTGCAAATTTTTAAGTTCAACTGAAGTCATGATCATAAATTTTAGGTGAATGAGTTTGATGAAAATTAAAAAAGACCTTTCCCGGATAAAACTGAGTAATTAATATTCTGAATTTTAGCACTGAATCTATTCTCTATCCGAAATGGGGTTTAGTTCTGAAACCAGCAATGTATTTATATAATTCAGTTTTCCAACTATTGCCAATTAAATTCTCTCTGCCTGTCACAGCAAAGACAATCTGTAAATGGACTTGAAAAAATGTACCTGGCATGGTAATAAATTTAAGAATATTAAAAAAGGACACCCCTCGGGGTTTTACAATCCTAATTTACGGATTCGTTATAATAGTATCACCCCCACGGCTTTTCCAGTACATCAAATATTCATTGGCTGAAAAAGTCTTTAATTTCTTTCTCCGTTTACTGTATGCTATCGTTATTTTGTCCGGGTATACATCATGTAATCGCTTTTTACAATTGGTTAAACAATGGCGCAAGATAAACTAACGATTGTTATCGCAAAATGTCTGGCCATTTATTAATACAGTGTATTTTATTAACGTCAGTTGTCATGATTGAAAAAAAATAAATTCCTTTTTGATCATTCCTCAGAATAGCATATTTTAATAATTATAATCAAAGCTGAAGAACTTTATCATGCTGAGCAAGGCCTGAGGAAACCGTAATTTGCTTAAGGTATCTTTACCTTTGTTATGTAGTTTATTTTTAAAATCAAAGATTAGTTCGTTTATGTTCAGATCCGTTATTACTGGCACCGGTTCCTATATTCCTGATACAATCCAGTCTAATTCAGATTTTGCCCATCACATTTTTTATGCCCATAATCACGAACCTCTAAATGCTGCACCCGGCGAAATAGTGGAAAAATTCAGGCAGATAACAGGCATTGCCGAAAGACGTTATGTCCCCGATGATTTGAATACCTCCGATATTGCTTCAATTGCTGGTCGCCTTGCATTGGAAAATAGTGGTATTGATCCTGAAACCCTCGACCAGGTAATAGTGGCGCATAATTTTGGAAATGTTCTTAATCAAACTATTCAAACAGATGCTGTGCCTTCACTTGCAAACAGGGTAAAACATGCCCTGGGCATACATAATCCTTCTTGTGTTGCTTATGATATTCTATTTGGTTGTCCTGGATGGTTACAAGCCATGATACAGGCTGATGCTTTTTGCAAAGCCGGCATGGCAAAAAAGTGTTTATTGATCGGCGCCGAAACTTTATCCCGGGTTATTGATATGTACGACCGTGACAGTATGATCTTTGCAGATGGGGCAGGAGCCTGCATACTGGAATACAAAGAGGTTCCGGACAATGGACCGGGAATTTTGGGTACAGCTGCACAATCACATAGTGTGGAGGAAGCCTATTATATAGATATGGGTAAATCTTATTTTCCCGGCAGCGATCCGGGCATACGTTATATTAAAATGAAGGGTCGCAAAGTATATGAATATGCTATGAAGTATGTACCGGCTGCTATGAAAGAATGCCTGGATAAAAGCGGGGTCGGTATTGATGAGGTGAAAAAAGTATTTATTCACCAGGCTAATGAGAAAATGGATGAAGGCATTATCTCAAGACTTTATAAACTATACGGCATCGCGCAGCCATTGGAGAATGTAATGCCCATGAGTATTCATTGGTTGGGTAATAGTTCCGTAGCCACTGTGCCTACTTTATTTGATATGGTACGCCGGCAGCAGGTAGATTCTCATGAATTATTACCGGGTGATGTAATTCTTTTTGCTTCTGTAGGTGCTGGTATGAATGTAAATGCTGTTTGCTATCGTTATTAAGCAATCTCCATTTAAAATTGTATCTTATATCTGCTTAATCCACTTATGTTTTTTGCAAACAAGCTTACATGAAGTCAGTACTATTATTTTTGTTTTTTCCGTTAGGGCTTTTCGCCCAGGATGTAACCGGGATCTGGACGGGGTTTATACATACTTCCGGAACCAGCCTTCCTTATGAACTTGCAATCAGCGAAACAAAAGACAAACTGACCGGATACTCGCTGACCATTTTTACATTTGATCGAGTAGAAAACGTGGGTGTGAAATCCATGAAGATCAAAAAAAAGAAAGACAATATTTCGATTGAAGATGATGTGCTGATTTATAATAATTATAAAATGCCGGCAAAACGGGTTGTGCTGGTTAGTTCTCTTTCCATTTCAACAGAAAATTCAATAATGGTTCTACAGGGATCATTTATAACCCGGTCAATAGACAGGACATCTTTTAAAGGGACGATCCGGCTTGAAAAAAAAGACACTTCCTTTCCAACAAAATTGCTCTCTAAACTGGATGAACTGAATTTAGCAAATACACTTTCGTTCATGCGTCCTGAAATAAAAGAGAAAGAAAAAAAAAAAACTTCAATAGCTGTAGTAACAAAA
>CAMLEX010000798.1 GCA_946479055.1 uncultured Bacteroidota bacterium
AAACTTTGTATCGGATTGTGCTGCCAATGCCATATTTTTTCCTGTTGCATTGGAGAGGTCAGCATATAGCTTTCCGCCTTTTTTATACACTTTAAGCTTATCATTAGGATCATCAGCATACTGGTAGACACCAGTGTAGCTATCCAAAACCGAATCGCTTACTGTTACTTCGGGGGGTGCATTTTTTCCCATTACCAGGTCAGCAATCATCATCGTTACATTCAGAAATGCATCGTTCTCACTATTAAATAAGGCTGCAACAAAAATATCGTTCCCCGGCACATACAGTTCCATGGCCCTGAAACCATCTATTTCGCCACCAAGTGCTATATACTTAGTTGCACCCCAGTTGGCTATAAACCATCCATATCCGTACTCGGATAATTTTCCATCCGAAAGCCTGAAAGGAGTAAAGGCCTTTTCAAGCATTTCTTTTTTTACCAGTTTATTGGAATATAATGCCTGGTGCCATTTAAACAGGTCGGTAACATTCGAAACCAAAGCACCTGCACTAAAAACCTGGACCATACTTATATAATCTGCATTCCGGTATCCTGCACTGTCTTTAACATAGCCTTTTACCCGGTTGGCTATTATTTTTGCCGGCGAGTCGTAATGCGTATCAGATAAGCCTGCCGGCTTGAAAATATTTTCCTCCAGGTATTTTTGGTAAGACTTTCCTGTTACCTGTTCAATAATATAACCCAATAATAAATAGTTCGAATTGCTGTAATGATATTTCGTTCCCGGTATAAATTCCAATGGCAATGGAGCAAGGCTGTCAATAAATTGTTTCGGAGAAATATCAATCCTGATCGCATTGGGAATATGAAAATGAAGCCTATCATATCCTGTTATTCCCGATGTATGTGTCAACAGGTTTTCAACGGTAATGACATGCTTCTTATAAGGAAAGTTTTTAATAAATTGCTGAATACTGTCATTTAAGGAAATTTTTCCTTCTTCAACTAATTTCAAAATTGCTATAGCTGTGAATTGCTTGGTAACAGAACCAATTCTGAAAATCATGCCTTGGTGCATGGGTACATTTAGCTCCAGATCGGCAATGCCAAAAGCCTTTTTATAAACGATCTGTCCTTTTGAGGCAACCAGCACGGCACAGCCAGGAGCTATTGATTGGTAACTGCCGGAAATCATTTCATCAATTTTTTGCGACAACCCATTACCCGCTGAAGTTTGTGCCGCTGTGAACACCGGAAATGACAGGAATAAAAATGAGAACAGGATATTTCGCATGGAGAAGTATTTGAATACAAACCTCCATGTAGTTGCTGAAATAAAGGAAAAAACAATGTCTCAAATCCGGATTTGAGAAGTATTAACCTAAAATGAGAGGTGATCAGGGGGTTTCGGGAACCTGTTTGCGAAATTCAGAAGGTGACATACCAGTAAGATCCTTAAACGTCCGCTGAAAAGTAGCCTGTGAATTAAAGCCGCATTCCATGGCCACGCCGGCAATGGTCAGGTTGTTTGTTTCGGCTTGCTGCAGTTTTGTCTTAAATGCTTCAACCCGGTAATAGTTGACAAACTCATTAAAACTTTTCTGCAGGTGTTGGTTAAGAACAGCGGATATCGTTTTTTGAGCTACCCGGGTATGGAGTGCCAGCATAGTAAGATTGAGATTCGGATTCAGATAAATTTTATCCTCTTCCATTGATTTGCGAAGAAGCAAGACAATTTCATCTATATTGACTCCGGCTGAGGATGAGAAGCTGGTTCCGTTCTTTTTTGCCGGCACAGTTTGTTGATGCGATACCAGGTAACCTTTTATTCCAAGCCAGTAGATCATAATAGCCAGCGGTATATACACAGGATACCATTTAAAAGTGTCGAGCATCATATCCGTATATCGGGGAATAACGTAAGGAACAAGATACAGCAACCAGATAAATTGGAAGACGAGAAAGATGCGGATAAACTGCTGCATCCATTTAAAGCTGGCGAGCCGGCCATTGGTGATACTATTTTTACGTTTTAGATCAGAAAGATAGTTGGCCGACAACCACAAATAAAACGTGATGGATATCCAGCGTGGAATATCGGCGTATACATTATAATCATCTATAAAAACACCCCATGGTGCTGCGTTGGGATTGATCATTCCTGCATACACACCTGCAAAAAAAATGATGACTGTTAATGAAGGAACAAGGTCAATGATAATGGGCAGAAAATGAGACCGGTGTTTTTTTGTCATTTTAAATTCCGGATCAAGCGAAGACCGGATATAAAAATATACCAGTGGACCCATCGGCATCACAATCACCATTGGAATAAGTGCACTAAGGGTAGAAGTTAATCCATTCAGGGTAGTGATCCCAATCTCATTCAGGTAAAGATTCAGGCTGGCTAGCGACATCAGGAAGATCAGCTTAGCCAATAAGCGATTGGGAAGTTTGTTTTTCTTTGAATAAAAAAGCAGGCAACAAACGATAAAGCCCTGCAGGGTTCCAAGCAGTATGATTGAATTAAAAAAGCCGGAGAAAGAAAGCATGAAAGAATGGTTTGACTCTTGTAATTTAATGAACCCCGGCAAAAGACTGCTAAAAGAGAAGTTAATTTTTCCTAACTGCGGAGCTTCTCATTCAGCCCTCCTTGCCGGGCGTCCTCACCTCACGATAAATAAATTTCACTCGTAAAGATGAAACGATATCATAAGGAAATAAAACATCACTTATTCAAAAGCCCTTACTTTTGCCTTTCATCATAAGCAAAGCGTATGCGT
>CAMLEX010000799.1 GCA_946479055.1 uncultured Bacteroidota bacterium
AAGGTTGATCCGGCGGCAATAAACAACCTGTTGTGCACATACTGGGGAATGGATAATCGCGGCAGAACGTTTGACATACTGGTTGATGATGTGAAGGTGGCAACAGAAGACCTGAATAAATACAAGGCCAGTAAATTCTATGAAATTGTATATGCCATTCCGGGCGATCTTACCAAAGGAAAAACAACCGTGAAAGTAACTTTTAAGCCTGCCAACAATAATATGGTTGGGCCTGTGTATGGAGAAGTGCGGATGATGCGATCAGAATAGCGCCTTCGGCGTCAGTCACAAAAAATGCAAAAGTCCGAAAGCAGCTGCTGGAAAGCAACCGCTTCGGACTTTTGTGTTTACCGTCTGTCTCTTATAAAGATTTTATAATTATCTGCATGCTGTAATGAAATTAAAAGAAGTGTTGCTGTTCTTATTTTTACTCACATCGGTGCTTTCCTTCATACTGCCACTCCCTGTTTCTTCTTTAATCTCTTGCTCTGATACATAATAAGCTAGTCTGGTGCCAATTTGTAAACGGTTTACTTTGAATAGTTTAGAATGCAGTCTCTATTTTATGATTTCCCGGCACGGGATTTTTATTCCCGATAAGTTGATAGCGAAGCAGGCCAGTGACATAAGTGTTCAAAACACCCTAAGAGTTTATGTGTAGGTAGCGGGGTGAAACAGCATTTTTGTCGTCTATAAGGGATGAACCATAGGTTGAGGGTATGTTGGAAAAGTTTCCGGGAACGTTGCCGGTAAAAAATGGCAGCCGCTTTTGTCGCGATCCGGAAATAATTTCAGTTGATCTTGTTTGTATGTGGTTATATAGGCTAATATGCGTGGTCATGAACAACTGCATGTAAAAAATATAACTTTAGTTCTTATCTTCGGCGCCTGTTTAACTATTAGATTTCGGTTATTGGGAAACGGAATATTATTATCGCACTTCACACAATAAACTTTTATCTAGTACGGTTAATGGCCTGTTGGTTTTAAACTTTAGTAAAAGCATCTTTTAAACTACTTATTTATTTATTGAATGGCATTCCTGGAGAAACAGTTGTACGTTAAAAAATCTACCTTACCCAACGCTGGAAAAGGATTATTTACCAAGAAATTTATTCCTAAAGGAACCCGTATTGTAGAGTATAAAGGCAAAGCAAGGACCTGGAAAGAAGTACAGGCAGATGAAAAAGAGAGCCCTTATATCTATTATGTAAAGCGCAATTTTGTATTAGATGCTTTGAATGATAAAAAAGCGCTTGCCCGTTATGCGAATGATGCGAGGGGTTTGGAACGTGTAAAGGAAATTAACAATAATGCAGAGTATGCTGAAGATGGCACACGTGTATTTATTGAGGCCGGCAAAGATATTCCGGCCGGTGGAGAGATCCTGGTAGGATATGGCCCTGAATACTGGCAGGTGATACGCCATAACATGCGTATTGATGAAAAAGAGCGGAAGAAATTACTGGCCAATGGCGCCAAAGTAAACGGAAAGGTGAATGGCCACGCAGTGAACGGTAAAAAGGTAAATGGCAAAGCGGCCAATGGCAAGGCGGTCAATGGCAAAGCGGTCAATGGCAAGGCCACCAAGGTGAATGGCAAGAAAGTGAACGGGAAGAAAGTGAATGGCAACGTGGCCGGTGTTAAGGCGAATAGTAAGAAAGTGAATGGTGTAAAGGCATAGCACCTACTTCATCAATTTCTCTATAAACAAATTGACCACTTCCACCAGGATCAGAATGATGATGATCCACTCAAGCACAATACTGTTCCTGTATTGAAGCAGGTCTTTAAATAAGTCGAGGTTTTCTTTTACAATTTCCAATCCCTCGCGGATAGTTCTGAACCGGGCCTGGAGGTCGAAAGTTCTCTTAAGGCCGATGTCCAGCCGGTTCAGGTTCTCATCTTCCCAGGTTTCTTCGGGTGAATCAAAAATATACAGGTTGGCCTCGATGCGGTTTTTGAGGTTCAATGTGCGACCAATGTATTTTTTCAGGTTGGTGCCCGACAGATCGAGCCGGCCCTTCCGTTCCAGTTGCTGGGTATGATGGGTGGTTTCTTCCAGCAGCAGATTGGTTTGCTGGCTGTAATGATCCAGTGCTACAGATTGCGAAACGTTTAGCATGATCAGCCGCAGGCTGTCGATAGTTGCTCCTTCTATTTCAATTTTGTTATAACCGAATTTATTGCGGCCCGCATTAACTTCAATATCGAACTCATCATTGATGTGCTGATCGAGCGGGTTCTTGCAATAAGGCGTAATGGCCTGAATGAGCGCCATGGTTTCCACTTCATTATATCCCAACAGGCTTACAATGCCATATTTAAAAATGTAGGCAAATTTCTGCGCGTGCGACTTCACCCGGTAAAACAATTCGTCGGAATCCTCATGCATCAACTCGGCCTTGAACACAGTCTTAAATTGTTTAATATCAATGCCATCGGCTATTTGTAGGACAATACTTTTAGCATACCTAAAGTTAGTTTATAGTTTTTAGTTCCCTCTCAACCCCGTCAATTTTTCAACTTTCACTTAAACGTTTCAGTAAATAAATCAGCCGTTTCTGAAAACGATTCCAGCTTTTTTTATCAATTTGGGTTAGTTACAATATTAAACCAAAACAGATTGCTTATGCCATTTACTCGCTTTATGCGGGCTAAGATTCCCTTGCCCGTACCCAGGCTACTTTTGCCTTTATTATTCTTTCCCTTATTTTCTTTAGCGCAACTGAAAACGATTTCAG
>CAMLEX010000800.1 GCA_946479055.1 uncultured Bacteroidota bacterium
TCCCTGGACTTTTTCCTAAATCATTTACAAGCTGTGACACTTTTCTTTTGTGCAATAATTGCAGTTGAAATCGAACGATTGAAATCAGGATATTTCTTTGCACCAGTGTCGGCGATTCTTCTCTTTTTGACAATCAATTTTGTCATTTTCTTATTTCATCCTATCGCTTACAAAATGACTACGGATCAGAAGGCTTTAGGTTAGAATCCTAACTGGATCACTGATAAACAGCATTTCAATAGAGCGGAAGGAAAGAAAAACTGCTTCTATATTGTCATAGTACATGTATATTTTGTCTTTTTTTGCTTTAAAGAATAATGATCTAAATTGCAGAGCGATTTGATTTTTGTGAATAATAACTGCTGCTCACATATGGATGCTGCTGAAAATCCCCCAAACCAGGTACAATACTGGTACGAGTCATTTCGGTCCCATTTTATAAATATGGGGCTGAGATTAGGGTATAAAAAAGAAGAATTAAGCGATATCATCAGCCAGTTTTTCCTTGACCTGCTTGAAAAAAATATTGATCCCCATACAATAGATAATCCACAGGCTTATTTATCCACTGCTTTCCGTAGAAAATTAATTGATCATTACAGGAGTTCCTCAAAAAGAAGTTTTGTTGATGTCAGTATCATCCCGGAAGACTACACTGAACCTTCAGTACAGCAAGTCCTTGAGCAGGTACAAACAAATACAGAATTGATCAGCCAAATAAGGAAGGCTTACAAAAAGCTCCCCGACCGTTGCCAGAAAGTGATTTATTTAAAATTTTACCAGGGGCTTAGTACAGAACAAATAGCAGAACAAACCGGCCTCAGTAAAAGAACTGTTTATAACAATCTTTTTGAAGGCGTTAAGTTACTGAGGGCTGAATTAAATCAACAGGTTCCCGGCGTTCAGTTTGCCGCACTGCTCACATACCTGCCTTTACTGGGTACTTCTATTATTTTTTAAAATTTCTCTAAAAAGGTTGGTAAATCTTAAGGACAATTCCGTCTATCTTGAAAAGGGCTTGCCATGTCAGAAGATTTACCGATAGAAGAACTCATCATTGATGACTCTTTTGCTAATTACTGCCTTCAAAATAATGAAAAGGATACTTTGTTTTGGCAGGAATACATCAAAACACATCCCTCTCAAAAGGAAAGAATAGCAGAAGCTATGCAGATCGTGCTGGGACTGCGTACCATGCTCCAACAGGAAAAGAATAATGAAAAGCAGGCTTCAGCATTAAAAGCAATTCCACGGTCAACTAATAAACCGGTCATTCAAAAAATAATCCGCTATGCTGCGGCTGTTGCCGCGGTCTTTATCCTTGTATTTGGCATAAAGAGCTGGATGGACCAAAACCGTCTGCCGCACAATCCGTCAAAGGATATTGCAGCTACAACCGTAGCTGATAATGAGTTAGTATTTGCAACAATGAAAGGCGAGAAAAAAACTTTCCTGCTTCTGGATGGTACAAAGATTTCTCTGGGTGTTAGCTCTACACTGCGCATGGAGAAAGGTTTTGGTAAGGATAACAGGGGCGTCTATTTAAGCGGTGAAGCCTTATTTGATGTCACACATAATAAAGAACTCCCTTTTGTTGTGCACAGCAATAAATATGATGTAAAAGTATTGGGCACTGTATTTAATGTAAAAGCTTATCCAGAAGATAAAATAAGTGAAACATCATTGATCAGGGGGAAGGTGGAGATAAGCCTGAAGAACAATTCACAAAAAATAACATTGAAGCCTAATCAAAAAGCTGTCATCAGCAATAAAGATGATAACATGGTTTTGGAAAACAACAAGCAGGTTTCTGAACAGAACAGTGAAAAAATTGTCCTGGTTCCTCTTTCCTACAACAGGACGGATAGTGTAGTAATAGAAACAGCCTGGGCTCAAAACCGGCTGGAGATCGACAATGAAAGTTTTGGCGAAATAAAAAATAGGTTAGAAAGGTGGTATAATGTCAAAATCATTTTCGCAGATGACGAAGTAAGCCGCTATACGTTCACCGCCACTTTTTCCGGCGAAACGATCGGGCAAGTATTAAAAGCCCTGCAGTATTCTTATCATTTCACCTATAAAACAGAAGGGGAGACCATAACTATTTCTAAATAAAAAAGGAGAAATGGATTGCAGCCATTCCTCCCGTGTTACAAACAGGAACAGGGTTTTTGAAGGCACCTGTTACCGTATTTCATAACAATAAAAAACCAAAACAAAGGTATGAAAAAGAAGGCTTGCTTTATTAGCCCACCCTTACAGAAGGGGTGGCTCAAAACACTGCTGCTTATGAAACTGACAGCTTTTTTTATCCTGGTTGCTGCGCTACAGGTTTCGGCCAAAACCTTTTCGCAGGACAAACTGGATGTTGACTTTAAAAAAACAAAACTGGCCGCTGCTTTAAAGGAAGTAGAGAAGAAAACCGATTACCGGTTTGCCTTTAGTAATCTTGTATTGTCCGATAACATGAAGGTTACACTAAAAGCGAAGGACATTTCGGTAGAAAATCTGTTAAACCGTTTACTGGACAATACAGGTTTGTCGTACAGTTTAATGGATAATAAACTTATCGTTATAAAAAAAGCTGACGGGATAATCGTTGCTGATATTACGGTAAGAGGAAAAGTAACGGACAATAAGGGTGAACCGCTTGCGGGTGTAAGCGTTGCCGTCGGCGATAAAAGCGGTACTACAACAAATGAAAGAGGTGAATATGCGATTACCGTAGATGAAAATGCAA